>NZ_KN050693.1:185244-287984 GCF_000745485.1 Methanobacterium veterum | reverse complement strand
GGTTCCCCAATTGGACCTGACAAAGAAAAATCCATAAAATTACTTGGAGACGTAATTAGCGCATTCTAAATTCTCCATACTTATTTTATTTTTCATTTTTAAGTCATTAAAGCTATTTTTTAAGTTTGCTATTTTTCAACAAATTAATATTATACTTCGACATATTTAATTCAAGTACAACAAATTCAATGGTATCTACTTATTTTATGATAAGTTACACAACTTCAAAAATTTTTTAAATTTACAAGCGTGAAAATCAACCTTTTTAGAAAAAAACCATTGAAAAATCTTAGATTTTTCGGGGCGCCGAAAATCATAGATTTTCGAGCGCAGTCGAAAATTGGAAATTTTCGTGCTTACAAAATCGAAGCATGCAAAAATCTGTGATTTTTGCTGCGTCAAATCAAAGATTTGACAGATTTTGTAAAGGTTGATAAAAACATACTATAAACCAAATCAAAATATTAAAGATAAACCCGTGAAAATTATGGAAATTCAAAACTTAATGTCAGACATCAGAAAAAATGCCATTAAAAGAATGGATAAGCAATCACCATCTGATCTTGCAGTAACCTGGACCTCAGAAGACCTGCTCTACTCCGGAAAAGGAAATGCTGTTTTTATAATTATACCAACTCCAGGATGTGCCCATGCACTTTCAGGATCTGGCGGATGCACGATGTGCAGTTACATTGCAGATTCACCCTTAGAAGAGGTTTCTTCAGATGAATCAGTTCAAATATTCAAAAATCTTATGGAAAGACATGAAATAAAACCAAAAACTGCTGTTAAAATCTTTGTATCAGGAAGTTTTTTAAATGAAGAGGAATTACCTAAAGAAGCACGTGATGAAATTCTCAAAATCCTGAATAATGAAGAGAATGTAGAAGAAGTTATAGTTGAATCCCGTCCAGAGTATGTAACCGAAGAAGTAATCAGGGAGTGCTGCAGTCTCCTGCCAGATAAAATATTCGAGGTAAGTATGGGGCTTGAAAGCAGCAGCGACTATATCAAAAAATACAGGATAAACAAAGGATTTTCAAATGAAGACTTTGAACAAGCCGTTAATGTTATTAAAAAGATGAAAAATGATTACAAAGTTACATCCAAAGCCTATCTTTTTGTTAAGCCAATTTTAACATCTGAAAAAGAAGCTATTGAAGATGCAGTTGCTTCAGCACAATATGCAGAAAAAGTTGGTGTTGATAGGATATCATTCTGCCCAGCAACAATTCACAAAGGAACTCTTATGGAACTTCTATGGCGCAGAGGTTCATACCAGCCGCCGTGGATCTGGAGTGTACTTGAAATCATAAAAATGGTCAGAAGTTCATCTAAGATTCCGGTGATAATGGATACTTCTGGTTTTGGAACACGGAGAGGGCCTTTTAACTGTAAAAAATGCAATAAGAAACTCAAAAATTTAATAATTGAATCCAATCTTAACCAGAGCATTCCTGAAGAATTTGAATGTGAATGCAAAAATAGATGGGCTGCAAATGTTGAATTTTGTGATGTGACTAGATCAACATGCAATATAACAAACAGATAAATTTAGCCATCTTATTTTTTTAAATATCAACCAGTATTATCCATGCAGTATAAATTCAATTCATTCAAGATTAAATCCTTTCCCTGTATTTTAACTCCTCAAATTCAATTCTAAATTCAGTTCCAGTTTCCGAGTTAAGTTCTATATATCCATCTACTTGATTTATTAAGAGATTAACCAGCTGTAGGCCTAAAGATTCAGTATTTTTAAAACTTAAACCTTCAGGGAATCCGATACCATTATCTTTTATTATAATGCAGAATTTTCCATTATCGGAGTATAATTTTACCCAAATTTTGCTTTTTTCATTTTTTTCTGTGTCAAGAACTGTAAATCCTTCAAATCCATACGTCCTCAAAACCGGAGATTTTGACACTTCAGAAATACAATTTCCCTTTGCCTTGAAGCTGTAATCTTGTTTTTGTTGTAATTGCTGATTTTCATTCTTGGACCACGAATCAGAGATCTGCAGGCCACCATTTCCAGATTCACCTCTTTCAGTTGTTGAAACAGTAGATTCAGAACATGGCCCATAAGCTGTTGGAAATGCGTGTTTAATCGAATTAGTTACAAGTTCTGTTATAATAAGGCCGCAAGGAATGGAAGTTTCAATGTTAAGTTCTATACTATCCAGATCCAAATCATATTCAATTAAATTTTGATTTACATCGTAGGTCTGAAATAAATTAGTTACAATATTAGAAATATAACTACCAAAGTCAATTTTATCAAGATTTTTGGACTGATAAAGTTTCTCATGAACCATTGAAATAGATTTAACCCTGTTTTGGCTTTCTTTAAAAAATTCAATTGATTGTTCATCTTTGATATAAGGAATCTGGAGATTAAGAAGACTGCTTATTATTTGCAGGTTATTTTTAACACGATGATGAATTTCCCTCAGAAGCAGTTCCTTCTCTTGAAGGGTGGCTAAAAGTTCACTGGTCCGTTCCTGAACTTTAACTTCCAGTTCATCGTGTGCATTTCTTAAATATTGTTCAGCTTTTTTCTGTTCTGTAATATCAGTTGTAAGTGTTACATACAAATCACTAGCAGGTGCAAAAGCTGAAAATGAAAAATAACTATCTATAGTTGGAGAATAAGTCTCATACTTTTTAATTTTCCCAGTGGAGACTATTTCATTCACTTCCATTATCAAAGAAGAAACAGCGTTAGATCCATAGAGTTTAGTAATACTTTTACCTCTAAAATTTTTATTAATGAACACTCTACTGGTTGAAGAGGCAGGATTAGCGTACTTAATAATTAAATCAACTACATTTCCATTTCTATCATACACTATCCTGTAAACAGTTATGCCTTCCTGCATATTTTCAAATATTGTATAATAGTCTTCACTGGTAAGTGAAAATATATCTAAACCCGTATTCTTCATAAAAATCATTTTAATTTATTCATATTATTTTCTAAATATGTATTAGAAGAAGGTATAAAAAAAGTTTTCTTTAAGAAGTTTTGGAGACATAAAATATAGCTCAAAATACACTAAAATATTTAATAACAACTCAATTATTTCACTTCAAATTATTATTATAAGATAGATCCGGATTAAAAATTAGATATTTCAGCCAATCTAATTGGTAAAGTGAAATAAAACGTAGACCCCCTACCTAATTCAGATTCAACCCAAATTCTGCCCCCATGACGTTCGATAATTCTTTTACTGATTGCAAGACCTATCCCTGCCCCTTTATATTCATCCATAGTGTGCAGCCTTTTAAATACCTCAAATATTTTATCTTTATACTGAGATTCTAATCCAATCCCATTATCTGAAACTGAAAATATAAATTCCCTTTTTTTTTCGTCTTTTCTTGCAGATATATGAATTTTTGGAGTAACATCCATCTTTTTAAATTTAATGGCATTTGATATCATATTCTGGAATAGCTGAATCAACTGGTTTCTATCAGCAATGACTGTTGGAAGTTTATCATAAGTAATTTTAGCCCCACTTTCAGTAATTGCAGCATGTAGATTAGATAAAACAGTTATTAATACCTCTTCAATATCTGTAAAATTAAATTCACCTCCCCTTGTACCTATTCTAGAATAATCAAGCAACCCTTGGATCATTTCTTTCATTCGTGTTGCAGCATCAACTATAAACTCAATAAATTCATCGGCATCAGTGTCAAGTTTGTTTTTATAGCGCCGTTCTAAAAGCTGTGTGAAACTTGCAATGGTTCTAAGCGGTTCCTGTAAATCATGAGAAGTAATATAAGCAAATTGTTGTAATTCATCATTGGAACGTTTCAATTCATGTATTGTTTCTTTTAATTTTTCCTCGGATTTTTTACGCTCGCTTATATCTCTGGCCATTCCCAGAACTAACCTTTGACCCCTTATTTCTATTGGATATCCAGTTATCTCAGCTGGTACTTTTTTACCGCCTTTTCTAGTGAGAATAAATTCTTCTGGACCAGTAGCACGGCCTTTAATGTTCTTACTCAATAAATCAAATGCTTTAATTATCTGTTCTCCAGTAATTAGACCTAATTCAACAAGATTTTTGCCTATAATTTCTTCCTTTTTAAAATCTATAAGTCTTTCAGCAGCTTTATTGCCGTCCAAAAAGTTTCCTTCCATATCTGTAAGGAAGTATGGATCAGGAGCATATTCAAATAATATTTTAAGCCTCTCTTCGCTCTCTTTTAAGGCCTTTGCAGTTTGTGATGCCGCAAATGCTTCGCGTTTGGCGGCTTCTTCCGCATTTTTACGCTCCGTAATGTCCTCACATACAACATAAACTGTTATATTTCCATCAGGCCCCTTAACAGCGTGTAAAATCTCTTTTACCCACATTAAACTGCCGTCTCTGTGGATTTTACGGATTTCCCAGTAAAACACCTTCCCATAATTTTTTATACTGTACTTTAAATTACGTGCTGCATATTTCCGGTCTTTCTCATAGAATACCATTGATATCAATGATTTACCAATTAATTCATGGACAGTGTAACCAAGTCTTTCAGCTCCAAACGGATTTACAGACAGTATAATACCTTCAGTATCCACTGTAAAATACATAGAAGGGTTATCATCATATAAAGCACGGTAACGCTTTTCGCTTTCTCTTAATGCTTCCTCTGCCTTTTTACTCTCGGTAATATCTCTTGAAATTACAGATATTCCAGTAACTTTTCCCTCAACATTTTTGACAGAGAATAGATTCATAGATACATATATCTCAATACCATCTTTTCTCAGCCTTTTGGCTTCATAATGTATTATATTTTTTCCTTCTTTAAGTTCAGATATATATTCATCTACTTTTTTAAGCTGAGAAGGATCAAACAAAGGAGAATATCCTTTTCCAATCATTTCTTCGGCAGAATATCCATATACTTTTTTAGCTCCCCTATTCCAGCTTGTTATAATCCCATCAAGTGTTAAACCAATTATTGCATCATCTGAAGATTCAACAATATTTGCCAATTTCAGTATATTCTCTTCTGCTTTTTTACTTTCAGTAATATCCTCTCCAGAAATAAGTGCATTTATGAAATTACCATTATCATCTCTAAGTACAGCAATATTCCATGAAATAAGTCTTTCTTCGCCATTTTTTACTAAAATAGGACCTTCATAATGCCCAAATCCTTTTAAATCACCAGATATTATGCGGGTAGCAATATCTGTTAATTCCGCCTTAAATCTTTCTGGAATAAAGTCAATAAAACTCTTTCCAATAATTTCATCAGTACCATATCCCACAGTTTCAATACCCTTCTTATTTATTAAAGATATAGTTAAATCCCTATTTATTGCAACCAGAACAACCCCTGCAATATCAAGGTATGTCTGCGCCCTTATTTTTTCTTCATATAATGCATTTTCTGCATTTTTACGCTCTTCTATCTCCTGTTTCAATTGTTTATTAGACTTTTTAAGTTCTTTTGTTCTTTCCCGAACTTTAAGCTCCAGAGTATCGTGTGCGTCTTTTAACTCACCTTGAGCCTTTTTTTGTTCAGTTATATCCGCTGCAACTGAAAGTACTGATTTTACATTTCCATTTTTATCAAATTCAGGGATATTCCTAGAATCATAATATTTCAACCCTTTATGACCCAGTATTACAAATTCTAGATTTTCAGGCTTTCCAGTTCCAAAAATTCTTTTTAAGAGGGATTCAATGGTATTGGATAGATCTTCAGGTATTCCAATTTCTGCAGGAGTTTTACCAATATAATCTTCCTGTGGTAATCCCATTACTTCAGCCCCAGCAGGATTAATGAAAACATGCCTTAAATTCTGGTCGTACCGTGTTATACCTAAAGGTGAATTTTCAATCAGTGTTTTGAATTCTTCCCGGCTATCTTCAAGAGCTTTTTCAGTTTTTTTACGATCTGTAATATCTAAAAATGATGCTATACTCATTTTAGAGCTAGGAATCATAGATACAGTAACAAGAACATCTCTAGTATTCCCCTCTTTATTAATAGCATGAAATTCATATTCTTTTGGGGCAGATTCAGAATTCTTTCTACGAATTTGGTGGTACATTTTCATTCGTTTTAAGTCATAATCACTGGCTACAAATTCAGTCCATTTCTTTTTACCCTCTACTTCTTCCTTTAAAAAGCCGAAAGTTTTCTCAAATTCCTCATTTATCAAAGATATGGTCATATCTTCTTCAATAAGCATAAAAGCAATTCCAGTATTTTCAAAAATAGTACGATATCTGGCTTCTGACTCCTTCAAAGCCCTTTCAATATTCTTACGATCTGTATTATCTAAAAAAGATGCTATAGTCTTTTTTGTACCTGGGATCATAGAAATTGTGATGATTATATCTTTAATAAGGCCACCTTTAGTAACAGCTTGAAATTCATATTTTTTGGGTGCCGCATCAGGATCATCTCTGCGAAGCCTGTGATATTCCATCATTTTATTTAAATCATCCTTTTTAGCTATAAATTCCGTCCATTGTCTTTTTCTTTCTATTTCATCCCTGGAATATCCCATAATTTTTTCAGCTTCATCATTCATCAAAGATATTGTTGTATCCTCCTCCATCACTGCAAAGGCAATTCCAGTATTTTCAAAAATAGTACGATATTTAGATTCAGATTCCCTTAATGCATTTTCAGCAATTTTACGTTCTGTAATATCTTTGGATATGCCAAAAAGGCCCGCTACATTCCCTTTATGATCCCTGTAAACTCCTTTAGTTGATAAATAAATTGTTTTTTTACCACCAGAAATGGTAAATTCATCATAGGTTTTTGTTTGTCCAGTTTCGATAACTTCATTATCATCTTTAATAATAGCTTCAGCAGTTTCAGGTGAAAATAATGCCCGATCATCCTTACCAAGGATTTCTTCTACAGATTTATCAACAAATTTAGCTCCCGCAGAGTTGATCATCAAATATTTACCATTTAAATCCTTTAAAAAAATAGCATCGTTGGTATTCTCAATAATTGAATTAAAAATGTTATAGCTATCTTTTAATTCTTTTTCAGCTTTTTTACTTTGGGTAATGTCAGTGTTAATTTCCATAAAACCAATTGGAATATTATTTTCATCCTTTTGCAGCGCCCACCTGCTTGAGACTATGATCTTTCCACCACTGCGCTTTGTATGAATTAATTCACCTTCCCAGTAGCCATCCTTAAGGAATTTTTCATAGGTTTCATTTAATGAATCGGGAAATTCAGTTTTAAGTAAATCATGAGTAACTTCCCCTAAAGCCTCTTTTTCACGCCATCCATATCTCTTTTCAGCTCCACGATTCCAAAAAGTAATTTTATCATTCATATCACTGACAATAATTACGTCATTAGTAAGATTAAGCAAATCCGCCTGTTTTCTTAATTGCAGTTCAGCTTCTTTTTTTCGTGTAATATCCACATCTATAGTTACACACATGTTTTTATGTGGAGAAAATGCGTTTATTAAAAAATATTTATTAAATTCCGCAAAATGAAATTCATATTGTATGCTTTTTCCAGCTAAAACTACATCTTCAGCCATTTTTAAATAGGAAACTGCATTATCAATTCCACACAGCTCAGTTAAGGTTTTATTAATAATTTTTTCTCTAGAACTAAATTTATTAAATATAGAACAGAGATTTATGTATACAAAACGCAAATCTGAAATTCCACCTTCCTCGTTTAATATTACTTCAAAAATAGAAACTCCCTCACCTATATTTTCAAATATACTACAGTAATTAGTATTTAAATTACAGATAGGTGGGGCAAACAACCCTTTTTCTTTTTTTTGTTCTTTATCCCCCATGAGATGCTTCCTTTAGTTTTTAAATTCAAAGATAGAAGCTTATAAAGATCGATTATTCTAATAGTGACTATTAATTATTAATTTATTTAATTAATTTATTATAAATTTTGTTTTAAAATTAGTGGTTATTTTTTATCGAAATTTAAGCTCTCAAAAGAGAACAAATATTTAAAATTCAAATTTAAAAACCCTAAATAATTAATAAAATTAGTTATTCCGCGATTTTATAAATACATGCATCACATACTTTAATTAAATATTTCATCTCTACAACCTTTATTTTCAAACTAAAGATTTTATAAACTTACATAATGGAATAGTAAAATAAAATGTTGATCCAACACCTGGCTCTGATTCAACCCATATTCGTCCGCCGTGGCGTTCAACGATCCTTTTAACCACAGATAATCCAATACCCGTTCCTTTATACAGTTCCATTGTATGCAGTCTTTGAAATATTACAAAGATACGTTCCATATACTGCTCTTCAATTCCAATACCATTATCAGCAATAGAAAATACATATTCATTATTTTCTTTATCTTCACGTACTGAAATATCAATTACAGGGAAAATATCATGTTTTCTAAATTTAATGGCATTTCCAACCAGATTCTGGAAAATCCTTCTAAGCTGATCATAATCCCCCATTACAGCGGGAAGAGGGCCGTAATTAATCACAGCTCCATTTTCTTCAATTAAAGATCTTAAGTTTTCAATTACTTGATTTAAAACTATATCCAAATTTACGGGTTGGAATCCCTTTTGATCTGTTTTAACCTTAGAATATTCAAGAAGGCCCTCAATTTGCTTCTTCATTCTAAAAGATGCATCTATAACATAATCCATAAATTCATCTGCATCTTTATCAAATTTACCCTTATAACGACGTTCTAAAAGCTGAGTAAAGCTTGCAATAGTTCTAAGAGGTTCCTGAAGGTCATGAGAAGCCACATAAGCAAATTTTTCTAATTCTTCATTGGAACGCTTCAAATCTTTAACAAGTATTTCAAGTTCTTCTTCGTACTTCTTACGTTCAGTAATATCACGAGAAACTGCAAGAGCTACACGTTTTCCTTTTAACTTGAAGACATGATTAACAACCTCAACAGGTATTCTTTTACCTGTTCTGGTCATATGGACTATTTCAAATCTTACACAGTCATTTTCAATTAGTTTAACAGCATTTTCCGGAATTTCCATTAATTTTTCAGGTGCAACTATATCTGCAGGAGTCATATTCTTAAATTCTTCCCTTGTATAACCTAATCTTTGACTTGCAACATTATTTACCTCAATAAAGTTACCTGGAATTCCTTTTTCATTCAATTCTACCAGAGTAATCATATCATCTGCCCTGTTGAACAATTCACGGAACTTTTCTTCACTCTCAGCCAATGCCTTGTTAACCTCTTCAAGTTCTTCTGTTCTTTTTTCTACAAGTTCTTCAAGATGAGTCCTGTATCTCTCCAATTCTGCTTCATCTTTCTTAAGTTCTGTTATATCCATAAATGACACTATACTTCTATTTTTCTCTGAAATAATCCCAACGGTTAGATAAATGTCCCTTATTTCCCCTTTTTTGTTTAATAAATGTGCTTCATATTTTTTTGGAGCAGCATCTTTGTTTATCCTTCTTAAACGATGATATTCCATCATTTTATATATGTCTTCAGTACATGCCATTTTGGTCCATTTAATACCTTGCACTTCTTCTTTTGTATAGCCCGAAACTTTTTCAAATTCGCTATTTACCATGGATATAGTCATATCTTCCTCAATTATCAGGGTGGGATTTACTGTATTTTCAAAAATAGTCCGGTACTTCTCCTCACTTTCTTTTAAATCATGTTCTAATTTCTTTCTTTCACTAATATCATGGAAATAAACAGATGAACCATCTTCAAAAGGGTGGATATGCATTTCAAACCACTTTTTTGAAATAGGAGAATAAGTCTCAAATTTTATATGTTTTTTTTCCTGTTGGGCCCTGCAAAAATTATCCCAAATTGGCTTGTTTGGAGGAAATTCATTCCAAAAGACTTTTCCAATTAATTTTTCCTTTTTTTTACCAAACTCAATCTCTGCATTATGATTTAAATCTAAGATATGCCATTTATTATCCATTTCAAAATAAGATTCCATGATATTTTCAAGAATCTGCTTAATTCTTCTTTTAGACTCTTTTTCAGTTGTTATATAATACCTGAATTCATTAACTAAAGTTTCATTAACTTCTTCAAGCTTTTCAACTTCGTTAAGTAAATCTTTTTCTTTAATTTCCACCACGCCATATTCTATTTATACAGTTATATTGGCTCTAAAATTCATTAAACTGGATTTATTTCTGTTAATCAATTAGTCTTCAAATTTAACCTGTAATAAAAAATTACATTAATGCATGGGCGGGCGTTGATTTGCAATGCCTACCTTAGTTCCCCACTCTAAAAGTTCACGGCTGCAGTCCTCATGTTCAATCTGGCATTCTATAAGTACAGAGCCGCCTTTATGGGCCTTCGCCTTTTTAATTGCTTCAGCAAGTTCGCCGCCAGTACCGGCAGTTAATCCTAACCCATTGCCGTCATCAGCATTTAATACATCAATTAACCCTGCATAATCCCAATTTTTGAAATAATTGTATGGGCCCTCATGAATTTCAGATTCAACAACGTAACCACGATTATTAACTACAAAAAGAATCACATTGTCAAGTTCATAGCGGATCATATTAGCAACTTCCTGTGCAGTAAACTGGAATGAACCATCCCCAATTAAAGACAACACCTGTTGATCTGGTTCTACTGCTAAAGCATAACCAAATGTAGACGGCACAGACCATCCAATGGACCCCCACTGCATTTCAATTTCAAAGTTTGCCTTTTCTGGTAGCTCCATGAACATTCCGTTGAACCATGAATCTCCGCTTTCAACAAATAATGTTGTTTTTTGGCTGAGTAAATTCTGGATTTGCCTTATCATTTCCATACGTGTCAGAGGTTCCTTTGGATTAGCAGTTTTAATTGGTTTTTGATCACGTCGAGTTTTATTAAATTTTATTAATGAAAAATCGTTTTTCTTAACCTGTTTAGCAAGGGCATAAAGAAAATCATGTAAATTTAGTCCATTATGATCAAAATTAGGAGAACGTACCCTATTTGGTTCAATATTAATTGTTTTTCCATCCGGCGGCTGTGCAGTCCACCCAACGGTAGAGTAATCAGTGTATACTGCACCTGCAGCAATAATCAAATCTGCCCAGTCTAAAATCTCTTCGCAGCCAGGGCTGCTTACTGAACCCCAGTAGATACCAATAAATTGGGGGTGATTTTCAGGGAAAAAACTCTTTGCACTTGGTTGAACCGCAACTGCACAACCCACTGCTTCTGCTAGTTCCCTAAATGCATTGATTGCACTATATGATCTTAGATTTGGCCCCGCAAGAAGAATTGGCTTATTTGCACTATTTATTGCCTCAGCAGCAGAATTAACTGCTGCTTCAAGTACCTTTAGATCACTGGCAGGAGGTTTAAATAGTGTTTCAAATGGTGTTGGATCAGGGCACGGAGCATCTGCTATATTGCATGGGATCTCGATATATCCTGGTAAACGGCTGCTTAATGCATTCAGTATGACCCTATCTATTAAATAAGGAGCATCTTTCTCATGAGTAATTTGTACTGCATCACATGTCACTTTACTGATCATTTCACATTGATAATTCAAATCTTGAATACCTAAACTGTGATGTGGAATGTGACCTGCATTTGGATCATTTGTATTGTAGCTTCCAGAAACAAATATTACAGGTAAGCGCTCGGCATAAGCACCTGCAATACCATTAATAGCAGAAAATGCACCAACATTAAATGTAATAATTACTGCACCTGCACCCTTTGCCCTTGCATATCCTTCAGCGGCATAAGCTGCATCCAACTCATTACAACAACCTACCTGTTCTAAATTCTTATTTTTTAGAAGCTCATCCAGCAGAACAAGATTGAAATCACCCGGAACAATAAAATTATGCTCAATTCCCATTTGTTCAAAACGTTTTGCAAGATAGCTTCCTACGGTATATCCCATTTTATAAACACCTTCCGCAACTAATACATTTGATTATAAATATTGGTTTTTTAAATAATAATATTTTTATATTAAAAATTATTAAGATTGAAAATAATAATTAAACGAGTTTTTAACTGTAAAAAATAGAATTATAACAATATTTTTACTCACACATCACATATGCCAAAAAAGTGTAAACTAGATATACACGCATTAAAATATTTAATTAATGGCGATATTCAATCCGGTTTTTGAAAAATACACAAATATCCAACTGTCACCTGTTTCATTCTTATTCTCATTACTTGGGAGCATAACCAATTTAATTATAAAATTAAAAAATAATCAAATTAAGTTAAACTGAAGTATCTTCATCTTCAGTTAACAATGAACCCGTTGGAGTATTTGCAAACTGTGCTGCAAGAAATGGATCGAGATCTTTAAGTTTTTCGTAGTATTCACGGGCAGTGCCTAAATCCATTACACCAGAATAGGCAATACATAAACCAACATATGCTTTAGCTTCTTCTGGATCTTCTTCAATACATCTTTTAAAAGATTCTATAGCTGGTTGAAAGTTCTGATTTTCCACATACTCCTTACCTTTACCAAAATATTTTTCAACATCTGGATTCTTCTTATTATCCTCTTTAATTTTACCTAGCAGTTTATCTAACATTTCAACACTCCTCATAACAATCATTCATAATATGTTTTTATTACTAATTATTACTTATTAAAATTATCTCCCAATAGCCCCTGTAAATTGCAAATTATTCAAAAATACCCAATTAACATTTAAATTAAAAATAACGAAAATTTATACTCCTATTTTAAAAATAACAAAAAATATTTAATAATTATAAGTAATAGCTTAAATGGATTTAAAGTACCAATTATTTTTGAAATACAGCCTCAGTACTCTTCCCAACAAGCCTTACATTATTTATCTCAAAATCAATTTCATTTAATCCTGCTTTTACCATTAATTCTCTAATTTCAGCGGCGGGCATTCCATGATTATCTGCTAAAGGCTCCCTGATATAAACTTTTCCACCTTTTTTTAATTTCCTGCTTAAAGCCATCACAATTTCTTCTCTTAAATTAGAATCGATATCATGCAGAACATAATGGATTACAACTGCATCATAAGAATTATCCAGAATATCTAAGTCAAAGATTGTTCCTAATTTGAATTCTACATTAGGATACTTATCCATTCTTTTTTGGATAGTGCCCATCCATTTTTGAGATATATCCACACAGGTTAAACTCCCCCCACTTTTTAAGAGAATTGGAGCTATGTGCCTTGAAAGAGCACCCGATCCTGAACCATATTCTAAAATTCTTTCATTTCCATTTAAATTGAGGCTTTTAACGTAATTTTTCCAAAAGAAACTGCCAAAGGTGTGTCCTATTGCAACTGTAAAAAATACCTGGGTTGAAGTCGGTTCTTTAAAACTCATAAACAAGCATCCTCACTATTTAAATGAATTTAATGTGTATATAAACATTACATTCACTATGAATGAAAAATATTTAATTATCTTTATAATGTCGATATAATTATTTCTATTTGATTGTAATAGTAACTGATATTATCGTCCTCTTAAAAACATTTTATTTAATCTGATAAATGAAGATGAATAATTGATAATATAATTCTATCTTCTAAAATATAAGATATTTAAGGGGGGAATCAAATGTCAGATACTCCTAAAGAAGGAGATGAAAAAAAAAGATACTGGAAACGGCAAACTTTAACAGCTAAAATTTTGATAATATTTTTTAGTATCATAGTATTGGGCGTCATAGCAGTTATAGTAATTGGCACATCATTACCAACATATACAGATTTAAATGTTACCCCTAGTAATGCTAGCGGCATATACATGAATACATTAACTTTTAATGGAGTTACAGAGCCAGGAGCCACCGTTACTATTGATAATCATAGTGTTACTCCCAGTAACATGGGCAAATTTTCATATAATCTTACCAATATTGCATTGGGTACCCACAACGTCAGTATTGTAGCCAAAGTTCCAGATAAAGAACCCACAAAAGCAATTTTTGAAATAAATCGATACAAAGATAACAGCGGGTACTATATAGGAGCTAAACTTGTAAACAAAACTAATGTTAACTTAATTGGTTAATTTGAATAATTAACCTTTTTACTTATTAAGTAGTTTCAAGCAAAAACATTGAAAAAATGCTGCAGTATTGAGGTTTAATATAATATCAAAACTAAAGATAGCAATAGTTTATTTAATATGCTCATGCCCCGAAGGTTGTGCAAATAATATTGCTTTTCGTGTGTTACTGGTTAAGCTATATTTTTTAAGGTAAGTCACATTTAATCAATTAAAACTACAATTTAACATGAAGTGTAACTCATGCACAGGATCATGGACATGAGCAATTAATAATTATTTTTAACTGGATTTACATTGGATATCACTATCCAATGGGACTGGTTTCCTTCTTTATTTAGTAATTATATTTCTTATACTTGCCTTTACACCATCTTAAACCTAAAAAAGTTTAGAATTAAATTTTAATTTTGGATTATTCCCACTTTTTACTGGTTATTTTGGATTTAAGATTTATTGAAACATTGAATAACGTAACTATGTGCTAAAATCATCCTTTTAAAGTCAATTACTGTTTTATTTTTAATTAAGTTTCATAAGAAATTATAAAATTAGAGATTACAGTGCATTTTCCCATCATAATTTGAGTTATTGGAATCTAATTTTGAATCTATTAACTAAACATAAAAGTAATTAATATTATAAATCAACTACATATCTCAATATAATTATAATATAAAGTCAAGTTTTAAATCATTCAATAAAGCATTAATTATGAATAAAAAGGAAATAAAACATGATTGGAATAAGCGCTGATTTTGACCCAGTACATAACGGACACGCTAAACTCATAGAAAAAGGAAGAGACATTGCAGAGAAAACAGGAGATGAAGTTGTAATTTATTTAAATAAAGGTTACAGCGCTAACCATGCCCCATTTTTTGCAAGTTACGAAGCAAGACGCGAAATGGCACTTAAAGCAGGTGCTGATAGAGTTGTACCCATTGAAGGGCTTCACCACAGGCTGACTCTTGCATATACCGTTCCAATCAGGATAGCGATGATGATTGAAGATGGTGTTGTGGACTACGTTGATGCAGCCAATGTTTCAACCAGTAAAATCCAGAAATATGCAGCATCATTTGCAAAACGAGGTATATTCAGCGGTATTCCACGGAGCCTCCCAAACCGTAACGTAATAAGATGGTTTGCAGTGAATGATTTCCTCTACAAAAAATACAAACGGAAAATGAAGTTCCACATAATTCCTGAACTGCAGATGGACGGTAAAATATCAGGCAGAGAAATCAGGGCAAAGATAATTGAGAACAACTTCGAAATACCTGAAGATGTAAAAGAAGTCCTCCCTGACTCCACAGTAAAGATCCTTCAAAAAGAGATAAAAAAAGGAAATATTCCCGGAAAACGGGACATTGAAACCATTACAAAACGGCTTAATAAATATTCAAGGTCAAAACTGCTTAATATAGCCCATATAAATGCTGATGCAGCAGAGGCCATCATTAAAGGTAGACAATACCGAAACGAAGATCAGATTTGGGCGGCACTGAGAATGGCAGGATACGGTCCAGTTCTTACAAGGCTTGCAATAAGTTCAGTTGAGCAGGACGTGACACGTGAAGAGGTATTTGATCTTATTAAACATTATGAAGCAGAAGGAATTATTCCTCCAGATCAGACTGTAGAAAGTGTGATTGAAAGGGCATGGTTTGTATCTTCTAATGTTGAAAAAGGAGTTAAATCCTCAGATGCTCATGAAATGTTTAGAAAAGGAAAAAGAGGTCCGAAACCTCAGTATACTGTTGAGGCAGGGCTTCACCTTAGAAGTTTTGAAGTCGAGGATTTAAAAGAGGGGATTGATGCCTCCTTATTTGTTGATAAAAGGGAGAAACTGGCCTGCCAGATACGTACTGAAAACCGTAAAATAAAAAGCCCCCTGAAGTTACCTGCCCAATCTGCTACATACCTGCGGCTTCTTATTGATTCTCATTTTATTCCGCTAAGCGCAAAGTTAGTGCATAAAAAAGAAGGTTGGAGAGTCAGAATATTTATTGGACAATGAAATAATTAATTATAATTTAATTTTCCAGAAGCCAGTTAAAGAACTTCTGTACCTCATCAACTCCATTAACGTAAAAAGATGCATTTTCTTTAACAAATTCAGGGACTTCCTCCGAAACTACGACTATTCCCATACCATGGGCTTTACCATTTTCTTTGAGTTCCTTTAGTTTGTTAAATGCATCGACATCAGTTACATCATCGCCTAAGTAAATGATCTTTTCAACCTCATTTTCAAAAATAAGCTTTTCAAGTATCGTGCCCTTGTCATGACCAATTTTAGGTCTTATCTCCACGACTTTACGTCCTTCTGTAATCTTAAATTTCTCAATACCTTCCATTTCATTAATAGCTTCTAAAATTTTCCTGTGCGTTCCTTCCAGATCTTCACATTTTCTGTAGTGAACTGTAAAACAAAGTCCTTTTTCCTGGAATAAAATATTCTTAATGTTATATAATTCCTCTTCAGTCTGGATATTTTGAGCAATCTTCTGTATAATGGGCAAATACTCTTCTACTTCAGGTTCAATATGAATTTCATCATCCTTTAAATATTCGAGCCCATGGCTTCCAATATAAAGCAATCCATCTACTTCAAGCATCTCTTTAGCGTTTTTAACGTTCCTTCCAGTTATAATACCAACTAACTGGAACTTACCTACAAGTTTTTCAAGTGTAGCCCTCATGATCTGAGTTATAGTGGCTTCATAGGGATCTAAAACTATTTTACTTATAGTACCATCTATATCTGTTATAACCGCTGTTTTCTCATCTTTCTTGAAGTCCTCAAATTCATTTAAGTAATCAAAAAGGTATTTAGGCAAGTTTTTCCTCCATTAAACCTAGTTATATTGCATCCCACATATAGTATTATTATTTGATTAAAAATTATTTACAATTTTTCTTTTTTAAAAATAGAATATATCCCAAAAGATTAAACTAATTTGAAAATTATCGCTAATACGGATAATTAAAAAAATAAATAATATAAAACACGTTTATCCATCAATAAATCAAATATATACTTATTATATAAAAATGAACAATATTACACCTGACAACATAAATATAATAATTTAAAGGTTATCCAGTGCAATTTTGGCAGCGTTTTGCTGGGCTTCTTTTTTACTTCCACCAGTACCTGTTCCATAGTTCTTACCGTTGATAACGGCAGCCATACCAAATGTTTTATCATGAGGTTCCCCTTCCTCCAGTATTAACTCATAAACCACATCTACACCACTTTGATCACATAACTGCTTTAATTTGGATTTATAATCACAAAAAAAGATGTCCTTATTTTTTATATGAGGTATAACTGTTTTGGAAAGGAATTCCTTCACAGTATCCAGGCCTAAATCAAGATATAAAGCCCCTATAAATGATTCAAATACATCGCTGATAATTGAATCGACTTCACGACGGGTTAATTCTTGACCAGCCCCTAATTTTATGTACTGATCCAGGCCCAGTTCCATAGAATAAACATGAAGTGCTTTTTTACATACATAATTTGAACGTAAACTTGTTAATTCACCTTCAGTTAAATTAGAATCCATATTGTATAAAAATTCAGAAACCGCTATCTCAAGAACAGCATCACCTAAAAATTCTAGCCTCTCATAACATTCATCGATGCCGTTTTCATTTGAATAAGACTCATGAAGAAAAGCCAGCTCATAAAGGCTGGTGTTAACAGGTTCAATTGAAAATTTTTCTAGTAATTGCATATTATCTTAATTAATATTAAGACATGATAAAATTTTAGTTATCCATTTTTATAGAAAAAACATTTAGAATTTATCATATGACAATTATTAAAAGTTTTAATATGTTTATTTATAATTAAAATCTTTAAATTTATTATATTATCTTTTTGATATTTTAAATCGGCATTCATACTATTTATTATAATCAGCATCCCTGTATTGAGTAACTGGGCACTTCCAGTCTTTACAAAATGTCATAACAAGCTCATCTTTATCTGTAGTTATAAAAAGTTTCCAGCAGTCATGATCATATGTCTTAAATTTAATTTCAACAATTTTTTTACCGATAAGCTTTTCTAAAGCATTCTGACATTCCTCTACTTGTTCATCTACAACCATAACAACCCTCTTGAAAACTCAAAACATGATAGCATTCTAAGTAATGTTTTATATAAAAAGCAATTCTTTTGTTATTTATATTTAAACGAATTAATAAATTTTTTCAATGTATATTCCACATTATTGGCTGATTCAAAATTAATAAAGCCTAATTTTGTTTTAAAAGATAGCACCAAATGCATTACTTACTTTATCAAATTTAAATAATAAAAAGTAAAAAATAAGGATTTTTAAATTAAACAAGAAAAAATAATTATTAGATGTGCAATTTTCCGCCTCGAGATCCCAAAGCAATGTCCTATCTATATTCTTCCAGTATTTTTTTATAAAGATCAATAATTTCATTTATAGCTGAAGACATGAAATTATCTGAAATTCCACCTACTTCTGCATTTAACTTATCCAGAATTTCATTTGCCTGATCCAAAGATTCATCTGATGGTTTTCCAGTTTTTTTGATATCACTCTCTATTTCTTTTAAGTTACTTTCACTCGCCATTATCACATTTCCAATATTTTCCATTTAATCACCCTTACCTATAATTTAGTATTACTAACTTTTATATTTAGTCATAATAGTGCAACAGGTATGTAATAACATACACCTTTAGAATAAAAAGTACTGACAGTCCAAAAATGGTAATAAATATTATAAAAAAAATTAATAAAGTTTTTATACATTCAAAAAATGAATTCTTGAAGAATATATAGAAAATTAAATATACATAAATCAACAATTCTGAATTAGTTCAATCCTAATTCGCATATTGGGCTCTTTAAAATTTAAAATTGAGATAGGGGATAATATGAATTTATCAAATGAAATCTCAGAAAATGCTTTGATGCTGGAAACTATTTTTGACCACACACATTTTATGATAGCTTATCTGGACAAAA
This sequence comes from Methanobacterium veterum, assembly GCF_000745485.1. Classification (NCBI taxonomy): domain Archaea; kingdom Methanobacteriati; phylum Methanobacteriota; class Methanobacteria; order Methanobacteriales; family Methanobacteriaceae; genus Methanobacterium; species Methanobacterium veterum. The sequence continues at coordinate 268,914 of NZ_KN050693.1, read as the reverse complement.
ACTTTAATTTTATTGGGGTAAATAAAGCATATGCTAAAAAAAGCAATAAAACTCCAGATTTTTTTGTGGGAAAAAACCATTTTGACCTGTACCCACATAAAGGGAACGAAAAAATATTTAAAAACGTAGTTGAGAGTGGTAAGCCATATTTTGCATATTCCATGCCCCTCGAACACCCAGAATTAGGAATTACTTATTGGGACTGGGTAATTAAACCAGTTGAAGATGACAACGAAGTAACAGGAATATTACTTAGTTTAACAGATGTCACTGATTATAAACGAAATGAAGATACGATTAGCGAAAATCAACGAGATTTCCTGGATAAACTGGTAGAAAATCGAGCACAGGATTTATTATCCAAACAAAAAGAATCCGAAAATTCTATCTTAGAAATTGAAGATCTTACTCAACAAATTAATGAACTCAAAAAAACCAACCAGGAACTTAAAGAAATTATTTCCAAATATGAAACTTCTGAAAGTGAAGAATCTGTTGGAAAACAGGTTAATGAAATCCTGGAAAAGCAAGTAGCAGCAGAAGAGTTGTTAAATATCAAAAATTTGGAAGCTAAAAAGAAGGATCAAAAAATTGCTGAGCTTGAAAAAATCAATGATAAATTCAAAGAAATTATTTCCAAATATGAAGACTCTAAGATAGAAAATGAGAAATTTATTAAGAATTTAATTGAAACTCATGCTAAAGAGCTGGAAACTACCAAAAATGAAAATACGTCGAATCTCAATGATGAGATTATAGATAATGTCAGTGATGCAGTAATTGTGGTTGATGGCAAATTAAGAGTAAAAATGTGGAACGACGCTGCCAAGAATATATACGGCTGGAAAGAAGACGAAGTAATTGGAAAAGTTGTTTATAATGTATTTAAATCTAAAGAAAGCCCTATAGAACGGCTCAAAGATTTAGAGTACTTGAGAACTAACGAATATTTAAATTCTGAGTATATTCATTACAGTAAAGACGGCAGCCCCCTTAATATAAAGAGCACAATTATAGCTAAACGTGATAATAATGGTCCTTCCATAGAATATGTACTCATAAATCGTGATATTAGTGAACTTAAAAACGCTGCAGAAATAGTAGCTACCTCCAATTCAGAAATTGAAAACTTAAATCAAAAAGTTATTGAACTTGAAAAATCCAATGACGAGTCCAAAGAAATCCTTTTAAAGTATGAGAATTCTGAAAAATTATTTGAAAAACGCGTTAACGAAGTTCTAAGAAAGCAAAAAGAATCCAAAGAGCTATTAGATGCTAAAAAATTGAGAGTTGAAGAATTAAATCAAAAGATAATCAACTTAGAAAATACCAATGAAGAATTCAGCATATATATTTCAAAATTAGAAGATTCTGTAGAATCTCAAAAGGATATTTATGAAAAACAGTTGAAAAAACTTACCGCAGATTTAAATCGTTCAAATGAAGAATTTCAACAGTTTGCATATGTAACATCCCACGATCTACAGGAACCGCTTAGAACCATTGCAAGTTTCACACAGCTTTTAGCAAAACGATATAAAAACAAAATCGATGAAGATTCTGATGAGTTCATGGATTACATTGTTGACGCTTCAACCAGGATGCAGGAAATGATTAAGGATTTACTTCAGTATTCAAGGGTAGTATCAAGAGGAAAAGTGTTTAAGCCAACTAACACTGAAGAAATCATTGAGTATACCGCCTCCAGTTTAAAAACCTTAATTGAAGATAATGATGCAGAAATAACCTATGATAAACTTCCAAAGGTAAATGCAGATTCAGGTCAGCTTTTACGGTTATTCCAGAACCTGGTTGAAAACAGCATTAAATTTAGACAGTTTGCAGTTCAGCCCAAAATCCACATTTCATGCCAGGGAAATGAAGATGAATATGTATTTTCTGTTGCAGATAATGGTATTGGAATTGAAGAAGAGCATTTTAACCGCATTTTCACCATATTCCAGAGACTGCATACAAAAGAAGAATATGAAGGAAGCGGAATTGGATTACCTGTGGCTAAAAGGATTGTTGAACGCCACAGCGGGCGAATATGGGTCGAATCAGAGCCAGGTGTTGGATCAACATTTTATTTCACATTACCTGTTGATTCATTAAGTTCATAATTTCATATATAAAATTTATTTTTTTCTATTTTTATTATCCATAATTTCAAAAATTTCTTTATAATCCTCAGGCCGCTTGCCAATACCGTTAATCTCACCATAAATCTGTTTAAAAAACTCACCTGTTGCTTTACTCATTTTAGCATCACTGTTTTTTGAAATTAACCCAATAACTTCTTCCATCTCTTCAGCCCTTCGCCTTGAGTGTACTGCACTGCTTATGATACGAGATACTGCAGACTCCCTGAAGCCTCCACCTTCAGTTTCTGCAATGTATTCTAATGTTTCTTCATCAATTCCCATCTTATAAGCAGAATAAAGTGTTTCAAAAAGTAGTGCAGAAATTCCTTTAGTAAATGAGCTTCTAAGGAGTTTAATAGCAGAAGCATGGCCTATTTCATTACCCACAACAGTTATGTTCATTCCATATTGGTTTAATTCTAAAAATTGTTTTGCACATGGTCCCGATACAAGTATATGTGCATTTAACCCATTTTTTCGTACACTGCCTATTATTGAAGCGTCTGCTGTTTTCCCATTTTCAATGTGTGATAACGCTTCTTCAGCAGTTGAAGGCGAAATATTATTTATATCAATATAAATCCCTTTAACATATTTTCCAACTTCTTTAGATATTTTAACTGCTTGAGACGGAGTAACTGCAGAAATTAAAAAATCGCAAGATTCAGCAAGTTCTTGATTTGATTTACATAAGTTCAGTGCGGTTTCTTCGGCTATTTCCTTTGTTTTTAAACTCCTGCCTTCAACACATGTAAAGACATCAGCACCATTGCTTAAAAGTCCTTCTGCCAGAGTCGAAGCAACTTCTCCAAACCCTAAAAATCCTATTTTCATTAAATCACCCGCAGTATCTCGATAATTTACAATTAAAGTTCCAAAACGACGTTGTCGCCTACGTTAGCTCCGACGCTCTTTGCAACAGCATTACATTTGACGTTGAAAAGACAGAATACTGGTTTATCCCCTAATTCCATTTCAGTCATACCTTCATAATTTCCAAGTCCTTTGCTGATTACAAGATCTGCTTCTTCAAAAATTTTTTTGAATTCTTCAGATATATCTGCATATAAAATACCTATTGAGTCTGTCCCTGTTGATACAAGCATTGCAACTTCATCCATCCCAATTTGAACTGCATCATCAATACATGCATCGTTAAGTATAGGTTTTTCTTTAAGAGCAACTGTAACATCTACATCGTAATCTTTAAGCTTTTCTATGAGCAATTTATCAAAGACTATTTCTCCACTGTTATCTGCCAGGTAAAGGACATTTTTTGCAGATTTGAGTTCATTTTCAAGCTCATCAATTTGATTTAATGTAATTTCTTTTTCCATATTCTTGCAGATAGCTTTTTCAACATCAAAATTGACTCCAAGCGCCCCAAAATCAATTAGATTACCTGTAATAGCAGCTTTTATATATATTTCAAGCCCATCTCTCCCATTTAATATTTTCTTAATTTTTGGGAGGAATTTTAACGCTATATCATTCCCTTTCCTCTTCTCTAAAAGATAGGGGTCTTCATTTCCAGTTCTATCTTTAATAATTCTGTGTATCCTAGTTCCAACAACGTTAGAAACCGCCCCTTTATGAAAATCATTGTACACAACTCCTACCAGTTCTTCCATGATTTCCATTTTAAGTGATTGATTATCTGTTGCAAGATCAAGTGCTTCTTTGGCCTGTCTTAAAAAACAGGGCGCACATTCATAGTAAACTTTCATTTAAATTCCTCTTATTATTTTTTAATAAATATTAACATGTATATTTTGTAATTAACTTAAAATACTGAATTTTTTAATTTATGAGTTCTGTTAAAATGTTCGCGGTGCAGGTGTCAAGCAGAGAATGAAAATAGCAATTGTCAATACTGCAATTATCTTTCTATTTCTGCTGAGTTTAGAAACATTATCTAATGCACCAGGATGTGTTTTCGCCATAAATAGAATAAATACTGCCATTAATAATGCCATTGCATACCATCCAAGGAGTATTGTTACAACTATGCCTGCTATAGATACATACTGATGAATTTTCGCATTGAACATGGACCTTGAAATGTGACCTCCATCTAAAACTGCAACCGGCATTAAATTGAGCATAGTAATGATTGTCCCTACCCATGCAGCAAAAGCTACTGGACTCAATATTACACCATACCCGTTAGGTACAGCAGGAAATGCAATTGTCATCGGGATGTACAGAAGAAGAGACGGAAACATCTGCATGGTTGTACTACTCATAGGGGCCAGATAAGATAATAAAATACCAATTACAAGCACTGGGATTGTTACAATGAACCCTGCAATAGGCCCGCTGACTCCGAGGTCAAAAAGGGCATTTTTATCTGGTATCGCAGATTTTACGTTTATAGCTGCTCCAAAAGTACCTATTGGAGGGATACCTGGTATAAAATAAGGTAAAGTAGCCTTCACACCATGTTTTCTTGCTGCAAAGAAGTGTGCAGTTTCATGTGATCCAATTATGGCCAATAATGCTATTGAAAAAGTTATTCCTTCCCAAATATTCCCTCCAAGCATGTATCCTGCAGATACAGTAGTAACAATTGTTACTAAAAAAAGGAAAATATTGAGATGGACCTTTGATTCAGCAGATTCAGGCTTATTAACTATACTTATTTTATAATTCTCATTATATTCATCAATAAAAGGTAGGTATCCTATTTTATCAAGATCTTCTACCAGTTGGAGAAATTTCTCCCTGCTGTAATCATAAACTACAAAATAAAATGATTTTGGCTCTTTATAAACACTTTTTACAGTGAAATGATTTGAAACGCAGTTTTCAATGGCATCAGTTGTTTCCACATATTCACATCCAAGTTAGGATCAAAGTTTGTTATCTATATACTGGTTTTTATTATTTATAAATTCTATAAAATTTAATATTATGGGAGAAGAAACATTGAATTTAACTTAATACACTCTAAAATCATGAGAAATATTATCCCCCATATATAACACGTATAACTTCAATTACATCCCCATCTACAAGGAATTCTTCTTCTATCACAATTTCATTGTTCCTTTTAACAACAACTGTCTCAGAAGAGATATCCATTGCATCAAGTACTTCCTTAATGGTTGTTTCTTCCGGAATTACTCTGTTTTCTTCCTTTTTTCCAAAGATCACCGTTACTTCCATGTTACTGTTCTCCATTTAATGATTTAGCAAACAGGCACGCCCTGCACAATTCATGGGATGCTGGCTCGCCGCATTGTATACAATTTCCCATATTTACTTTTTTACCTGAAAATTCTTTTTTTATGGCTGGCTTTATCTTATCAAAGCCTTTAAGGGTCGAATACATTATAGTAGGGTGATTGACAGATAGTTCTTTTACAAATCTTCCAACCTCTCCCCTGAATGATTCCCTTGAATAAGGGCACTCATCAAAATGAACATCCAGCTCACGGGCAATTACATATAATGCCACTTCTTTTTCTGGAATTTCCCTAATTGGTTTTATCTTGACGGTGAATTTATCATTTTTAGGTTCTGATTTTACCCCAATTCTTGTGAGGTTATCTATGTTACCTTCAAGATAATTCATTAGTATTGCTTCAGTTTCATCATCCAAATTATGGCCTGTTGCAATTTTGGTGGCATTTTCTTCCCTTGCCACCCTGTTAATGATCCACCTTCTAAATACTCCACAATAAGTACATGCACCGTGCTGTCTTGACTCATTATGCAGAATTTCATCGAGTGTTTTTCCAAAGTAATCCTTAAATGATGCTATTCTATGATCTATGCCTAATTTTTTGGCATTTTTCGCTGCAATTTCCACCCCATGCTTTCGGTATCCTTCTATGCCTTCATCAATGGTTATGGCGAAAAGGTTTATTATGTTTCTTTCATAGAGTGAATTAACGATATCAAGAACCATTACACTATCTTTCCCTCCAGATAAAGCAACTGCAACTTTGTCTCCACGTTCTATGAGCTTATTTCTGCGAATATTTCTTAAAACTTTTTCAGTTGCTGATTCAATGAAGCAGTCTTTACACAGCATTTGCCCCGAGGCTTTTCTATGTATTATTACAGGCGTTGCGCCGCATTTAGTGCATGTTTTCATGATTATAACCTAAAATTAACTTGTAATGTACATCTTGAATTATTGCTTTAAATAATTGGAAATTAAATTAATAATCTAAATTTTTAAATAATGGAAAATCCTGAATATAATTTTTATTAAGTTTGGCTGCTATTTCTGCCTTTTGAAGCTCGGCACCAAGATATGTTGCGTGTTCAATTCTTGAAACAAGTTCCTGTTTAATTATTTCATCATAAACACTTTTTGCAGTCTTACCCTTAATGACCATATCTGGCTTCAAATGAATATAGTGCACCGCCTTTATAAAACCATTTTCGGCCATTATTTTAAAGCTCCCTTTAGGGTCCTGGGTGAATTTATAGTTTTCTGCACCTTCCAATACCGGTGCATCAACTTCTTCAATTAATGTTTCTCCCCTACGTTTATCCTTTAAAATTATAAGGTTTATACCCAGATCTTTTGCTGTAGAACCCCTATGTTTTGAGAGAAACATCATTTTTGACGAAACTGAAAGTTCATGAACACTGCCAAGTGTTTTACCGCTTTCTTCAGGCGTAAATAAAATACTTGCCCCAAGTTCCATTGCAATTCCAGAAAGTAATGCATTTACACCAACAGAATCTGTATCCAGGAGCTCAGTGACATTTCCGACTCCAAAGAATAAAGGTACCTTATTTCGTGCTTTGAAATCATGGCACGCTATTATTGACTCAACTATGCTCTTGCTGTTAATAGGGTCCAGAATTAAATCAGCTATTACGTCAATTTTTCTACATTTTTTTACGAGACTTTCCAGTGAGTTAACACGTTCTTCCACAGTATGAGGTACCCAGTTCTTTCCGAAATCTGTTGGCAGTATAACTGCAGGAATCTGTTTCTCTTCCATTAAAGGCAGCACTTCCTCACAGTTCCCATGATCAAGACTTAAAACCATGTCAACCCCTGATTCAATTCCTGCTTTAATTTCTACCGGATTCAAAGTATCAACACTTATAGGGATGTCATTTAAATTTTCCTTCAATAATTTTACCATTTCTGGAATTTTATCGGCCTTATTTTCACCTGCAATCATTCCAATATCTATCATCTGAGCCCCATTTTCTACAAAATATTTTGCCCGCTTCAGGAGTTCATCTTTACTGAGTAAAGGTGCATTTGCAATTTCAGCCAGTACCCTCATTGGGAAGTCTTCACCTACCGGCAGGTTACCTACAAGGATATTTTCAGGCTTTTTAAGAAGTTTTTTAGTGGTTTTTTCATCCTTCTCAAAGTCTTCTATAAACTTCAAGGCCCGCTTCTTCAGTTCTTCTTCAATTAATTTATCTGCAGGTATTTGAGATGAAAGTTCCAGTTCATCTATCATTTCAAGGATTATATTTAAATCTGCAGCGTCTTTAGGGCCTTTATAGGTTGGAATTCCAGTCTCTTCACCTATAGTACTTACATCTTTACGTATAAGTCCCGGAGTTATAATTACATCATAAGACTGAACATCAACATTTTCCAGGTTTTTCAGTTCCTTCAATATTTTCCGAGGAGTTAAAAATGCTGCAATTGGCGTATCTACTACATGAGTATATACTTCTTGCTTAGACTTGCTTGAAATATCTTTAACCAGCTTACCTGCAAGTTTACCTGTTACTATTAAGATTTTCATGTTAACCACTTACAAATTAATTGAGAAGTATCGATAATCGCTCGCGACCGGAGTACAGTTTAAATTCTATAAATGATTTGCTCCTTAAATCAAACAGTATAACATAACACATCAAAATGTTACGGCCATGAGCTTAACTGTAATTAATAGTGAATGACGTAACTTTTTAAACGCTTAATTTTAGAATTTAAGTATATATTTAAATCATTGGCATATTAACAAAATTCCTTATAAAATTTAGTCAAAAATATTTGGTCATTCACTATAAATTCAATAAGTAGTTTCTAATTATTAGATTTAACTACTTAAAAATAAGTTAAATTAAGGTATCAATTTTAAGCAGCTAACTGAAAAAATAATCAAAATTTATGCATTGTTTAGACTGCAGAGACTTTCTATTCCTGATTTTAAAAGAAGAATAAGTATTCCACTAGTTATAGTTGCTATTGCAGGTATCCACAGCCCACATATTCCCATTGGAATTAATATCAAAGTAATTGTACTTTTAAGCGCTTCATTGACTTTTCCATCCTTTATAAGTTTAATTATACCTTCATTTCCACATATGTAAGATTTAGTTTTCTTTTTAAAAATTTCCCAGAAGTTTTTTCCTATTTCTTCTGCACTTTCAGCAGGAATTTCGCGGGATATTGTATCTACAAATAACTTTCTGGAATTAAGAGGTTCTTTTTTAAAATCAAAAGATTCTTGAGGTTTTAATAAACACTTACTTTTAACGTCACCATCTGCTTCCAGGCCCATTGAAATTAAAGATGCGCCAATTTCCCCATAAATATTCTTTTTATCAGCATCATCATAATTTTGCACAGCTTCATTAACCAGGGCATTTAACCTATTTTTATCTATTTCTGTTGAATCCATCAATCTCTCCCCCAAGTAATGTAAGTAATTTCTATCAATTATATCCTGCCAAATTATATAAAACTACCTGAAATTAGTACTAAAACTGTATTAACTATAGTTAAAGATATTTTTAAATAATCAAACATTATTAAAAATTTATTTTACAAAGAAATAGTTATAAACATTTTTTTATACCATTAAAATGTAAAAGAGGCTAATTTTACGCATTGTATCCCCAGCATGTTATTTTTAATTGATTTAATCATTTAAACAATTTTAAAAATAAGTTAACAATTGCTATAATTTATAAAAAGATTGTATAACTATGACTAAAAATAGTAATTAGATATTTTTTATTAGGATTTCACACCTGTTTATTTTCATTTAACAGTTCTCTATTTATATTAAGAAAATATATTTAAGAATTGAATTTTTTTAGCCTCTAGTTATAATCAAATAATATTACAAAAATAAAATTTGTCATGATTAAAAATATATATATATCCTAATTTATAATGATTATACATGAGGAATGGAGGTACAGTATGATCGAAATTCGATTTCATGGACGTGGTGGACAGGGTGCAGTGACTGCTGCTGAAATTTTAGCAAAAGCAGCTTTTGAAGATGGAAAGTATTGTCAAGCGTTCCCGTTCTTCGGTGCTGAACGAAAAGGTGCACCAGTCATGGCTTTTACAAGAATAAACGATAAACCAATAAGAAGAAGATATCAAGTTTATAATCCTGATCATGTTATTGTATTGGATGAAACTCTCTTAGAAGCAGTAGATGTATTATCAGGGCTTAAAGAGGGTGGAAAAGTAGTAATAAATACCACAGATAGCGTTAATCTTGGAGAAAATGTAGACCCATATAGTATTGACGCCACAGGAATTGCTCTGGATATTTTAGGAGTTCCAATTGTCAATACAGTTATGTTAGGAGCATTCGCAGGAGTAACTAATATAGTTTCACTAGATTCCCTTATTAAAGTAACTAAAGAAACTTTCCCTGGAAAAATAGGTGAAAAGAACGCTAATGCAGCTAAAATAGCCTATGAAAAAATTAAAAAATAGGTGATTTCATGACAGCCATAGGAGCAACTGTTAAAGAACCTGGAAGCAGTGTCAAAAATAAAACAGGAAGTTGGAGAACATTTAAACCTGTTTTAGATAAAGACAAATGTATTAATTGTGAAAATTGTTTTTTATTTTGCCCAGAAGGGTGCATAACTAAAGAAACAGATATAGATTATGATTATTGTAAAGGATGCGGGATTTGTGCCCATGAGTGTCCTGTAAAAGCTATTAAAATGGAGAGAGGATAAGATGAAAGTTATTACAGCAAACAGGGCTATTGCAGAAGCAGTTAAACTTGCAAAACCAAAAGTCGTACCTGTTTATCCTATAACTCCACAAACAACCATCTCGGAATATCTGGCAACCTTTGTTGCAAATGGAGATTTAAACGCAGAATACATAAGAGTTGAATCAGAACACAGTGCAATAAGTGCTGCAGTAGGTGCATCAGGTACAGGTGTTCGAGTATTTACTGCAACATCCTCTCAGGGTTTAGCATTAATGCACGAGATCTTATTTGCAGCAGCCGGTTTAAGAAACCCAATAGTAATGGGAAATGCAAACAGGGCGCTATCAGCACCATTAAGCATATGGAATGATCAGCAAGATTCAATCTCACAAAGAGATACTGGATGGATGCAGTTCTTTGCTGAAGATGCTCAAGAAGCTCTTGACTTTGTATTACAGGCTTACAAAATCTCTGAAAACGAAAAAGTCTTACTTCCAAGTATGGTCTGTGTAGACGGATATTATCTCACCCATACAGTTGAACCTGTAGATATCCCAACACAGGAAGAAGTAGATGAATTTTTACCTCCATACAAACCAACACATTCCTATCTTGATCCTAAAGACCCTATGTCACTTGGAACATTTACAGACCCTAATTACTACATGGAAGCAAGGCATGATATGGAAGTAGCTATGGAAGGAGCTAAAGACGTAATAAGGAACGTAAACAAGGAATTCGCCGAAAAATTCGGTCGTAAGTACGACTTAGTTGAAAATTACATGTGTGATGACGCTGAAGTGATCATCATAGCCATGGGATCACTTTGTGGTACAATAAAGGCAGTTATAGACAACATGAGAAAAGAAGGGCATAAAGTCGGTCTTCTCAGAGTAATAGCATTTAGGCCATTCCCTAAAGAAGATATATACAATGCAATTAAGAACGCTGATAGAGTAGCTGTTCTGGATAAAAACATCTCACTGGGTATTGGAGGAGTCCTGTTCAACGAGATCAAAGCTAAAATGGATGTAGATGCCAGAGGCTTTATATTAGGTCTTGGAGGGCGTGACGTATCCAACGAGGATATAAGAAATATAATTAAAATTACCAAAAATTCTACTGAAAGCGATACAATTAATTGGATCGGCTTAAAAGAGGAGGAAGCATAAAATGGAAGTACCTGAAAAAGAATTTCTTGCTGCTGGGCACAGAGGTTGTGCTGGATGTGGTGCTACCATAGGCGCAAGACTTGCACTTAAAATGCTAGGTGAAAACACTGTAGCAGTATCTGCAACAGGTTGTTTAGAAGTTATTACAACTCCATACCCTGAAACATCATGGAACATCCCATGGATCCACGTAGCATTTGAAAATGCTGCAGCGGTAGCATCAGGTGTTGAAAGAGCTCTCAAAGCACAGGGAAAAGATGATGTTAATGTCGTAGTATTTGCTGGAGATGGTGGAACAGCAGATATAGGGCTTCAATCTCTTTCAGGAGCTATGGAAAGGGGACATAATTTAATTTACATATGTTACGATAACGAAGCTTACATGAACACTGGAGTCCAAAGAAGTGGTGCAACACCATACGGTGCATCAACAACCACATCACCACATGGAAAAGAGAGCTTTGGTGAAGATAAACCAAAGAAAAACATTCCAATGATAATGGCAGCCCATGGTGTTCCTTACGTTGCAACAGCATCCATTTCATACCCTGAAGACTTCATGAAAAAGGTTAAAAAAGCAACTGAAATTGATGGACCTGCTTATATCCACCTCCACCAACCATGTACAACCGGATGGGGATATGATCCATCAAAAACCATAGAACTTGGGAGATTAGCTGTTGACACTGGTTCATGGTTGCTTTATGAGATTGTAGATGGTGAATTTAAAGTAACATACAAACCACTGCAGAGAAAACCTGTAAATGAATATTTAGAAGCTCAAAAACGGTTTAGACATCTTGCTGATGAAGAAAAAGAAAAGATCCAGAATTATGTGGACAGTATATGCGCTGAACTTAAAATATAGGGGGATATATTCTTGGAAAAAGTATTGATTCAACCAGAGATTTGCGATGGATGTGGAGATTGTGAAGGAGCATGTGAAAAACTTCACGGCACATCAAGAATCATGGTAAGAGAAGTCGAAGGCGCTTATTACCCCATTATTTGTCAGCATTGTGAAGACGCCCCATGTATGAAAATCTGCCCTGTAGATGCAATTGATGAGGGATCAATTGACTCTGAAAAATGCATAGGATGTTCTCTATGTATGCTCATATGTCCATTTGGGGCAATTTCAATACATGAAAGAAAAGCGCACAAATGCAGCCAGTGCCCTGATCTTGATACTCCCGCATGTGTTAAAGCATGTTCCAAAAGAGCCATTTCCATTGTAGATACTGAGAAAATGAAGCTAGAGAAACAAGCAGAACACATTAAAAAGTTATCAGGTATCGGTAAAAAGTCTAAAAAGAAAGGACTCGTAAGTGTTTTAACACACGGTTCAAGGGCAAAGGATGCTCTTAAATAGGAGGCATGACATGAGAGAATTAATTTCACGACCAGAACTTTGCGAAGACTGCTCAAAATGTGAAAGGGAATGCCCTCAAAATGCAATAAGAGTTATAGAAGGAGTTGCAATCCACTGTTTACACTGTGCGCCAGATCGGGCACCTTGTTTAAACATATGCCCGGAAGACGCTATTGAAGAAATAGACGGTGCAATTGTAGTTGATGAAGACGCGTGTATAGGATGCGGCCTCTGTAAAACAGCCTGCCCTATTGGAGCCATCTACATAAATGAAGAAGGCATTGCAAAGAAATGTAACCTTTGTATTGACCAGGAAACGCCTCGCTGTGTACTTACATGCCCAACCGGCGGCTTGAAAGAAGATTCATCAGAAATGATATTAGATAAGCGTGAAAAAGTTGCTAAGGAACTTGAAAGGCTTCGGATGATCATGAGGTACTGAATTATTCAATAATGCTTAATCAGAATTGATTAAGCTTACTCTTTTTTATTAAAATTTATTTTGTTTTAAAATAACCTATTAGCTGCAGATTAATTAAAATCAGGCTATTTTATAAGTATAGAATTCTCAAACAATATTCAATGCCATATTTTAACATCTTACTATAATCAATAATTATATTAAAGTTAATAGCAATATTTAAGAATTGATTTTACTTTTTGGAGAAGATATGAATGAAAGACCAATTAAGGAAGTCATGTATTGAACTTATTGGAGAAGTACCATGGGGTACACATTTTTGTCAATTCTATCAAACTAAAGAAAATTTAATAGATATATTGATCCCTTATTTTCAAGCAGGGCTTGAAAACAATGAGTTCTGCATGTGGGTTACCTCACAACCCTTAACTACAGAAGAAGCTGAAGAAGCATTAAAAAATGCTGTCCCTTATGCAGATAGTTATCTCAAAAAGGGACAAATTGAAATTATTTCCTACAAAGACTGGTATCTTAAGGAAAATACCTTTGATTCAAATAGAATCTTAAATGGATGGACTGAAAAATTGAATTATGCTTTAAAAAACGGCTATGATGGTTTAAGACTAAGTGGAAATACTTTTTGGCTTGAAAAAGATGATTGGAATGAATTCGACCAGTATGAAAAAGAAATAAATGATGTATTTGGTAAATCCAATATACTTGCCATTTGTACATATTCCCTTGATAAATGCAATGCAGATGATGTAATCGACGTGGTTAACAATCACCAGTTCGCCCTAACCGAGCTTGAAGGTGAATGGGCACTTATGTAACGTGTAGCGCCTGAAATTTAAAATAAAATTAATCATCATTTAAATGTCTAAAACAGCGAATGGATCCTACAAATTAGAATTATTAATTGGCAGTAACTCATTCATTTAAAACCATTTTGAAGTTTTTTTAAGTCTCCTTGAAGTAGTTCTTCAAGTTCATCTGCCATTATAACCATTTCCAGATATTTATCAGTGTCATCAATTGTATATATAATATTTCTTATTGCGGGAATAAATTCCAACATATTTTGTGCATCTTTAACTGTTTTAGGCTTATGTTTAGGGTTTTTATGTAATTCCAGTACAAATCTAATTACTTCAGTCCAGACTTCATCGTAATTATATTCCTTCATATTATCGTACTAATTATATTAAAAGTATTACATAAGTATTTATCCAAAAAAAAGCTTTTAATTAAATATTTTAACTGGAATCTTTAAGCTTGCAATAATTTTTAAATCTCATCAGATTAATTAATAAAACAGATTAAAATTTTAAACAAAATGTTAAATTTAAAAATTTAATTATAAACTTAATAATATTCAACATAATATATTATCAAAGAGAAATTTCGAGGACTATCATGATTACTCAAAGTACTATAGAAGATACAATATTTAACTTATTCAAAGAGGCTGTAATCAAGTTGCCGGGTGATGTCAGGAAAGCGCTTGAAGAGGCATATAAAAATGAAGATGATAAGATTGCATGTCTAAATCTTAAAGCTATACTTGATAATATTGAAGCTGCTGAAGAACTTGACGTTCCAATGTGTCAAGATACAGGTCTCCCAATCATTTTTGTTAAACTTGGTAAAGTAGAAGTTGAAAACCTCTATGAAGGCATAAGAAATGGGGTCAAAAGGGCCACTAAAGAAATACCACTCCGGCCAAACGTGGTAAATCCACTAACAAGAGAAAATACAGGTACGAATACGGGCAATTTGATTCCTCAAATAGATATAGAACTTATTGATGAAGAAAAAATCGAATTTACAGTTTTTCCAAAGGGCATTGGATCAGAAAACAACAACGCCCTCAAAATGGCTTTGCCAGGAGAAGGTATTGAAGGCATTAAAAAGTTCGTTCTGGATACAGTGACTGCTGCAGGTGGAAAACCATGCCCCCCAATAATTGTGGGAGTTGGAGTTGGAGGACTATCCGATATGGCCATGAAACTTGCAAAAAAAGCACTGCTTGGAAAAGTTGGAGAGCGGAACCCAGACAAGATGATTGCAGAACTGGAAGAGGATCTTTTATGCCAGATAAACAAAACTGGAATTGGTCCAATGGGACTCGGAGGTAAAACAACAGCTCTCGATGTGAAAATTTTAACTGCAGATACCCATACTGCAGGACTTCCAATAGGAATATGTATTCAATGCTGGGCTGGAAGACATGCAAAGGCCGTTTTAAGGCCTTAATTTTTGTTTTTAGTTTAAAATATCATTCTAAAATGAGAAAGTTTAAAGTTCTAATGCACGGGCGATGCCCTTACAAAAACTACCGCAAAATAGGTGAATAATAACTGGAAAGTAGATTTTAGTTCAGTATATTTCTGGAATTCCAAAGTTCTATTAAGAATCTTCAGTAAGTTTCAAAGAATGATATACACGATGTTCCAGAAGGGCAAATAATAAACAGAAACCCATATAGACACTCAAACTGGTGCAAATTTATGGGAATTAAAATTTAGTTTAATAGTCACAAACTAAAGGATTCGCTCATGCACATGATATGTGCATGGTTATAATTCATTAACATGTGATACTGGTTAAAAAAATTCCATTTATTTAATCAAAGTTCACATAATAATCCATAGTAATATTTGCAAAATACTCCAGAGCGCGGATTTAAATGTAATAAATCAAGTATAAATAATATTTCATGACAAAACAAAAAGATATATAAGTATTATATTGAATCAGATCCGTAAGCTTCCTGCATTATATCATATATCTCTTCTACTGCTTTTTTCATCCTTAAAAAAACCATACCTGTATTGGCATTTGAATTCATAGAACATACCAAAGCTACAGATGAGAAACCCATAATAATTATCTGTATCTTATCTCCAGTTATTAAAAGACGTTTTAAATCATCATTACCCACATCTTCAAGGGTTTTTTTACCAATTTCCAGTAAAGATGCAGACATTGCAGCTATTCTCTGGTTTTTAACGTGGGGGTTACTTGAAGTAAATATCAGTCCGTCCTTTCGGATAACGTAGGACTCATTAATATCAGCACGTTCCTGCATATCCCCAAGAACTTCATAAATTTGCTCTGAAATCGGCCTCATTTCAAATCACTGATTTAATTGATTTTAAAGATAGTATAAAGAGGATTAATTATCCATATACTCTCTAACTACTTTTTTAAGAGTTACCCTGATCATTCCAATATTAGCACTGTTTTCTGTTAATACTATTATAACATGCCTGTTTCCAAATTCTTCTATAATAATCTTTCCCGAATCCGTTTCAACAATTAATTTCTCTAAATTACCATAACTAATGCTTCTAATCATTTCTCTAACTGCACCAAGTGCTGCAGCAGTTGTAGCGCTTAAAATAGAAGTATTTTCATCTAATTTACTTATAGGAATACCATCTAATCCTGCTAGAACAGAATCTTTTACTCCTGTTATTCTATTTATAGAAATTAAAGCTTTTTCGAAATTTGTTTCAAGTTTCATTGGATTTACCCAAATTATTTATTTTTTTTTCAATATTTCTTATAAGACTGCCCATTATGTTTTCGAGATCTTGATTTTCAAGTGCTGACGTGTTAACCACTGGAATTTCATCAGGTATACTAAGTTCTTCCCGAATTTGAGAGTCTTTAATTTCACAGATATCAGTTTTATTGGCAGCAATTATATAAGGTACATCATAGCCAGTTATAAAGTTTACAAGTTCATGGTCGACGGGAGATATCCCCACTGTAGAATCAATTAAAAGTATAGCTCCATCCATTCCAGTAGCAAGAGTATTCCACATAAAAGAAAACCTTCTATGTCCCGGGCTTGCAAATAGATGTATTAAGAATCCCTGCTGTTCAATCTGGACAAAATCAAAGCTTGTGGTAATGCTCTCAAAGTCACCTTTAAGAAGTAAATTTTGCCCACTTAATTTTTCGACGAATGTAGTTTTACCTGCATTAAGAGCACCAAATACAACTACTTTAAGGATAGATCCCGCTGCCATTAATTATTAACGCCCCTTTTTTTTATACATTGGCTACAATTTAAAATTTTTTAAGTATAATTTTGCTGTTCCCATCTTTAGATTCTATACTATCCACTATGAAAGGATTCCCTGTAACTTCTTCCATCATAGCCACGCAGCCTAAAGCCAGTGGACATCCAACAGAACGAGGGACATCATTTTCTTCCAGATAGTCTGTGTAATGATGAGCACGGCAGTTTTTAACCGTAATTTCTATGCTATCATCGGTTACATTATAATCCATACTATCTGCTACATTAAAACGTCCAATGAGATAACTGTCATAAAATTCCATCGCTTTCTGAGGATTGCTTGTATCTTGATCTGCTTTAAGCAGTGTTGATCCTATTTTAATAAGACGCCATATATCTTCTCCAAAAGCTCTAGTAACTCCTGCTGAACCTGCCCCTGATACTTTCCAGAGACCTTTAGTTAGTCCCATTAATGATGCTGCGTATAAAACATTTATAGGATCTGGTTGATCACGGAGTAATGCTACCACTGTATCCATCTTCATATCTTCTGTCATTTAAAATCCCTTCTTATTTCTCCATTACTTCTTTCACTTTATCTGCTGTTCTTTCTACTTCCATGAGTACTAAACCCAGATTCACATCTTTAGGTGAAAGTACAGCTAAAATACCTTTAGTACCTGCAAAAGAGAATGTGGCTTTCCCAACACTTCCTTCAATTATAATTTCACCCAAATCTCCTCTACTCAATTCATCACAAGTTCTTTGAGAAGTACCTACAATTGCTGCACCCATTGCAGCTAAACGTTTCTCATCAGTGTCTTGAGGTAAAACAGATGCTATCATTAAACCATCCGGCCTTAAAAGAGCAGCACCAGTAACATCACCAGGAGCTCTTTCCATAAGCTCATTCAAAATTCCACCTACGTCTTCACGAATACCCATATTAAATTCTCCTCAATTTTTGTTTTTGTTAGATCCACTTTTATCCATTTATTTTTAATATTTCTCATACTAATATGGATTATATCTAAAATCCATAGTCATACAGCTGTATACGTGATTATTAATTTAATCAATGGAAATAATTAATTAAAATGTGAATATGTGCATTTTTACATTAGATAAAGTGCGCATTTGCAAAAAGTATAAATATATAAAGTAAAAATTTCGCAATTTTATTTTATAAATCGTATTATTAGCAGTGTATGTAATAATATACATAACATATTAATTTAATTAAAAATATTTATACTTGATATAATTAACCATATAATTACAGTAATAATCTCAATTAAAGGAATAATTAATTAAAATATTCCAATTCAGTGGCTAAAACCTATTATTTAAAGTGATGTTATGACTGAATTTACCAATCTAAAAAGAGCAACCGTATCCATACCTCAGGACTTAGATTACAAATTCAAAAAAGTAGCCTCTCAAAAATTCAAATTTGAAAAGGGATGGTACAGTAAAGCAATGATCGAAGCTATGGGGATATGGTTAAAATATAACAATCTTATTCAATTAAAAAATGGAACTGATTCCATTGGCCGTTTCTTAGGTAAACTAATATGGGACGAATGGAAACAAAATTTTCAGGATGTAGATTTTCAAACACCTAATGAACCTACAAATCAAATTTTAAATAATTTTAGTAATAAATCAACATATGTGGAGAATATAGACTACCGTATCAACAATGATGACCTAAAAATCTATTTAAAAAGTTACACTGTAGAAGATAGACCATATATGGTGGAAAACCTGCTAACTGAATATCTTCAACCAATTACAATAATTACCCGAGCAGGAATAGAAGAAGTTACAGGTGATGACTATAAAATAAACGAGTTCAAAGTAGGAAAATCCAGCAAAATACATTTAAAAAAAGTAGATTAAATAGCAGGTCTACTATTAAAAAGTAAAAAGATGTAATGACGAATCAGTGATTCACTTTAATCAATTACATTATTCCTTCTCTTCTTTCTTCAGTTTCTCCAGATTTTTTTAAGAGTATCCTTTCGCCTACAGTTTCAATCATGCTGTAAGGAATAACTCTGTCTCTTCCCCTAAGACGTCCTCCTTCATGAAGAATAATAGAATCTATCCGGTCGGAGTCAAAATCAACGTCAATATCATCCACTTTACCAAGTTCATGGCCTTTTGAATCTAGAACTTCTTTTCCAATTAATTCATCTTTTACTTTCAATTAAATCACCTCAAACTCATAACAAAGAACTGTGAAAACAATTCCCCATGTCTTTAAAAAATTTAATGGAATAACTGAACTGTATTATTACTATATTTAAAATTAGTAATATATTTTGTTATAAATTATATTTAAACAAAATTAGATAAATTAAATTCATTTAATTTGTAAAAAAAAGTATTTTAAATGCTTATTCCTATAAAACCAGGCGTGTTAAAGTTTCCCAAATTAAGATAAAAAACAAGATGTGGAGTCTTATTATTTTGACTCATTCTTTAAATTAAAAACTGTTTCTGATTTTATAAGGCCCTTATTTTCCAAATCATGCATTAATTGAGCTATTATTGCATATTCCTGGCCAGTATAATCAGCTAACTCTTCAATAGACGCATTGTTCTTTCTGCTTAAATAATCTAATGTATTCATCATTAATTCGCGTCTTAACTCCTCATTTTTCCATTTGACCATCAAAATATCAATCCTCACATTTGGAATATATTAAATGACAGCTGGCAAAAGCTAACAGTAGCGGTTCAGGAAACCGAAGGTTTCCTTCAACATGCAAAAACCAATGGTTTTTACGGCATTCGAAATTTATAGAATTTTTAACAACTTTAACCTCTGTCATTTATTCACTTTTAGTGTTTTATTTTACACTTGAAGTGTATGTCTTACTCCACTATATAAATTTTGTTGATTAGAACATAGAGTATGAATAAAGTGTAATTATTGTATTATAATTAGTATAATAAAAATTTTTAGATCATTGCATACTCCAGTTTCAATATTAAATACTAAATCAATGAAAATCCATTATTACCACAATTATAATATTAAACTAGTTAGAATACAATAAAACAAGGATATAATCTGAATTTCAGTATTTTTATCACACATTAGGACTTAATAATTAATACATTCCACATAATTTATTCTAAATTAACAAACGGTCCTCATTTAAAATAAATAAAGTAAAATTAGATAAGAACATTGAAATTAATATTTTAGATCATTGATTTTAGAGAATAAATACATTTAGAAGCCTATTTTAAATACAAGTTGGTGTAAATTAATTTATAGAAAAAAAGAAATATGTGCCTAAAGCACATGCAGTTTAGGCAAAAAACTCTTGTCCGCCCTATTTTTTTAATTCAAGTTTTTTAGGTTTTTCGCATGTTATCATAAAGATTGTTCTGTCCCCTAAACTTACCGCACGATCAGCGATTCGTTCCAGGAATCTTGCAATGAACAGCAAATATATCATATAAGATATGGAATCCTTGTTTTGGAACATACTGCTTGTAACATTTTCAAGGGACTGATCAAATAAATCATCCACCTTATCGTCATCATGCCTCAGTTCTCTTGCCATGTCCATGTTCTGATCTATAAATGAGTATAAACCTTTACTGAGCATCATCTGCACAAGATTAGCCATGTGGTTAAGATCTTCCATAGACCTCGCTGGAATTTCTTCGCCTTTTAAATTTTTAGCGGCTTCGGCAATATTTACTGATAAGCTACCTATCCTCTTTAAATGACTTCCAACTTTAATACAAGCTTCAATAAATCTTAAATCCATTGCAACAGGTTGCTCTGAAGCAATGATGCTAATACATTTCCGTTCTAAATGGAAACTCAATTCTTCTATTTTATCACGGGCTTTAGTGACATCATCCAACAGATCCTTGTCATAGTTATTGAAAGCTTTGATTGCATTTTTATGTGCCTGGATTGCTATCTGTCCAATTTCATTTACATCTTCTTTCAGCTCTCTTAGCCTTTTTCGAAACAGTATCCTGGGATATTTTTTCCTTTCCATTTTCAATCCTCCGTCTTGGACTTATAATCTTTTATTAAATTATCCACATCAATTACAGATGGTTCATTTATCCTATACTTAGATAACAGTTCTTCACGAGAATCTGTAGTATTTAATCCAATCTTATCCCAAAACATATTAATACGTATAGGTAATGATAATTTACACTCCTCATTCAACTCAAGAATAGTTTTAAATAGTTTTTCACCAGTTTCATATATCTCAATTCTAGATTCATCGAGGATTTTAACTTTTTCCATTGCATCATTTTCATAAAGTTCATTTAAAGATTTAGCATTTAGATACCAGGCACCTACAACTAGATCATCACTTAAAAATAATATAGACTCATAATTTTCATTTAAAACTCTCATGTAACCTGATAAAGGTAGATAAGATTTATCAAGTTTGTTTCCATACAGTTTATTCTTAGGTTCATCTGATGGGAGCCACATCTAAATCATCACATATTATTTTTGTATAATTTTTAAATATAATTTTTACTTCATTAAGACATTGTAGAACACTTTATGGTGTACAACCTTCATTCCTATTATAGAGTAAGCTATCCTATCATCCATCCCCATTATATGATGCCCCATACTTAAGAGATTCCTTCCAATAAGGATTGAATACATTGCAGCAGTTGAAGAGTTGTCATCACCATATTCTAAAAACATCTGATTATAAAAGTCCTGAAGAGCAACGAAATTTTTAGTTGAACGTTTTAGAAGCTGTATATCCTCACTTAAAAGTGATCCGACTCCATCTTTCAGCATGTTTTGTACTGTCTGAGACATGAATTTAATATGGGGCGGTTTGTATGAATCTGAACTTTTTTCTGCCGCATCTATAGCGTATCTGGATATATATGCTGAGAGAGTGTTTATCCTCTCAAGTTCAGTAGATGATCTTAAAATTGCAGCCCCCAGTCTTAAATCTCTAGCAACTGGTTGATGTAATCCAAGTATTTTCAAACATTCATATTCAATATGCTCGCTCTTTTTGTTTACTTCACTGGTAGCCTCAATTGTTTCTTTTGCTAAATCAACATTTTCCTTTAAGAAACTGCCAGTAGAATTTTTAATCATATCTACTGTTTCATTGCTGTAATCTAAAAGATCACCGCTTATTTTTTTTAATTTATTCTCCAGTATCATCCCATACATTGCTTCACCTTTAGTGCATATCCCATTAAATGAGATGGGCACATTAATTAAATAAAAAATTTATTTAACCAAATCTACCAGTTATGTAATCTTCTGTACGCTTATCTTCAGGCTCTATGAATATTTTATCGGTGAGTCCGCTTTCTACGATTTCTCCATGTAAGAAAAATGCTGTGTATTTGGAAACCCTTGTAGCCTGCTGCATGTTGTGTGTAACGATAATTATGGTATAATCCTTTTTCAGTTTGTGAATTAAGTCCTCTATTTTTGTTGTTGATATAGGATCAAGTGCTGATGCAGGTTCGTCCATTAATATAACTTCAGGATTTACTGCAATGGTCCTTGCTATACATAGTCTCTGCTGCTGACCTCCAGAAAGTCCCATAGCTGATTTATCCAGCTTATCCTTGACCTCATCCCACAGTGCAGCACCTTTTAAACTTTCTTCAACTCTTTCAGCCAGTACTGATTTATCTTCGATTCCGTGTACCCTGAGACCATATGCTACATTGTCAAATATAGACTTTGGAAATGGGTTCGGCTTTTGAAATACCATTCCTACCTTTTTTCTTAACTCAACCACATCTAACTTTGGATCGTAAATATCTTGACCGTCTAAAAGAACGCTTCCATCCAATTTAAATGTGTCAATAAGGTCGTTCATACGGTTTAAAGTACGTACAAATGTTGATTTTCCGCAACCGGAAGGTCCTATAAGTGAAGTAACAGTATTTTTACGGATCTTAATGTTAATGTCCTTTAAAATATGTGCTTCGTCAAAGTAAACGTTTAAATCTTCAACTTCAATTCGATAATCCATTCTATCGCCCCATCATCTTTTTAGAGTATCTTTCAACTAATGTATTTGTAACAACGGTTATTACGAGAACTATAAGCACCAGTACAGCTGCAGTTCCATACGCATTGTCAAGGGATATACCCTCAGTTGCTAAAATATAAAGGTGCAGTGGGAGAGGCCTTGCTGGATCAAAAATGGAAATAGGAACAGATAGTGCCGCGCCTACTGCAAACATAATTGCAGCTGCCTCTGAAATAGCCCTTGCAAGTCCCAGTATCACACCAGTGGTAATTCCCGGAACTGCCGCAGGCAAAACAACATTATAAATTGTTTGCCATTTAGTAGCACCTATTGCAAGGCTTCCTTCCCTGTATGATGCAGGTACAGCTTCCAGTGAAACTTCAGCTACCTGCAATATTGTGGGGAGCGCCATAATTGCCAGTATTAGACCTCCAGATAATACACACCATCCGAGCCCAAGATAGACAACAAAAAACGCCAGTCCAAACAGCCCGTATACAATTGAAGGAATGGATGCCAATGTTTCTGCTCCAAATCTTATTAGTTTAACCAGATTATTTTCTCCAGCATATTCTGAAAGGTAAACTGCTGCCCCAACACCCAGAGGAGTTGCAACAGCAACTGCTATAAGCGTCACATATAAGCTTGACACTATCATTGGGAATATACCTCCAGATTTACCAGAATCTATAGGGTTACTGAATATGAAACTCATGTTTACAACTGGCAGCCCCTTATAAAGTATATACCCTATAATAACGAGCAATAGAATAACTGTTAATATCCCTGATGCCCAAAAAACTCCTTTCATGATTCTTTGGGACATTTTAGGAGACATAATTTTAATATTTAACATTTAAATCACCTAAATAGCTGTATAAATCCTGATTAAGCATTATAAGTACCCTCCTCCAATTACAACCTTCTTCTTGTAGTGGAAGTAGTTAGCTATTATAAGAAGGATGATTATCATGATAAACAGAACTATTCCTGTTGCAAACAGTGCACTGTAATGTAATCCTGTTGCATAACCCATTTCAAGGGCTATATTTGATGTTAACGCCCTCACCGGATCAAATATTGAGTTTGGAATCTGTGCGACGTTTCCTGCAACCATAATCACAGCAAGTGTTTCACCAATTGCTCTACCCATTCCCAGTATTATTGCAGTTATAATTCCCGGAATAGCTGCTGGGAAAATAACATTTCTTATTGTTTGCCAGTGAGTTGCACCAAGTGCAAGAGATGCTTCTTTATATTCTACAGGAACCGACTTTAATGCATCTTCAGATATACTTATTATAGTCGGAAGAACCATTACTGTAAGAATTAAAGATGCTGCGAGCATGCTGAAACCAGTCCCTCCAAAATATACCCTCATAATTGGGACAAGTACTATAAGCCCAAAGAATCCGTATACAACAGAAGGTATACCTGCAAGAGTTTCAATAACTGGCTTTAAAATCCTTCTCACTGTACGGGGTGCAAGTTCTGCCAGGAATATTGCACAACACAATGATAATGGCACTGCAAACAACAGTGAAAGGGCAGTTATACCCAATGATCCAATGATCATTGTAAAAACACCGTACTGGTCATCAGACGGCGACCAATTCATTCCAAATATAAACTTCAAGATTCCAATCTGGTCCATCGCCGGGGCCCCTTGCTGGAATATGAATCCTATGATCAGAACTATTACTATAATAGACAAAATGGCCATTATGAAAAGCCCTTTTTCCACTAGAAATTCTTCATACTTCGTCATTTCTTCAACCTTCCAATTTTTGTAGCCTTCGAAATTTATGAAATTTCAGGGTATCGAAAATCTGTGATTTTCGAAAGTTCGGAAAATACATTGTATTTTCCTCAACTCGGAACCTAACTTAAATAAATTTGACTGTGATTTCAATTGGTATTCTACAAACTTCTTATAAGTACATTCCAGATTACCGTACAAATTTACATATTAACAGGAACAATATTCTGGCTCTTTACTATAGCTTGTCCTTCAGGACTTAATGTAAAGTCAATAAAGTCTTTAACTGTTCCCTGTGGTTCCCCTTTAACCACAAAAAGGAATGCAGTTTGTAGTTTATAAGATCCATTTGCCACGGTTTGTGCTGAAGGGCCAATTCCGTTAATTTTTAAAGCTGTAACATCGCTGCTCATATGTGCTAATGAAACAAATCCTATTGCACCAGGATCCTGTTTAACTACCTGTTTAACAGATTCAGTTGAACTCTGTACCACTGCATCAGACTTGATTTTTGTATCATCCATTATTAAATTCTCAAAAGATGACCGTGTACCTGATCCTTCTTCCCTGGTTACAACATGGATCTGTGTGTTGGATCCTCCAACCTGATCCCAGTTTGTAATAGCACCGTTGAAGATACCTCTAACCTGTTCGGTACTTAATGTGGTTACATTGTTGTTGTTATTAACAGCTATGACAATACCTTCTTTTCCTATTTCATATTCTATAAGCCCTTCTTTTTCTTGTGGCGTTAAATCTCTTGAACTTGTACCTATTTCAGTTATACCTTGTGAAACACTGCTTATACCTAAACTGGATCCTCCACCCTGCACGTTTATTCTAACGTTAGGATGCTTTTCCATGTAAGCATCAGCTAATGCCTCAGCTACAGGTTGTACCGATGTAGAACCTGCAATTTGTATTCTTTCATATTGACTTGATGGGATAATTGTTAGATAAGCGATAATTATAATGATGGCAATTACTATTCCATACTTGTATTTCCGATTCATGTTCATCACCTTGAGTTACTCTTCTTCTTTGGAGTATTTAAATATGAAGTGATGAAGCAATGAATCAAATTTACATGATATACTTCTCTTTTATGCCTTTAAATTATAAATAAACAAAAAAGTAGTGGTTTTAAAAACCACTTAGCTAGAGGTCATTGGAACTGCTCCGGCTTGTTTAACTATAGCCTGTCCTTCAGCACTCATTGTAAAGTCTATAAAGTCTTTAACGATGCCAGTAGGCTGGCCTTTAGTTAAGAAAATGAATGGTCTTACTATTTTGTAAGTATCATCGCTGACTGTTTTTTCTGAAGGAGCTACCCCGTTAATTGTAACTGCTTTAACATCACCACTAAGGCTTGCTAATGATATGTATCCAATAGCGTTAGGGTTTCCTTTAACTGCCTGTAAAACAGCTTCTGTTGAACTCTGGACTATTGCATTGCTTACAATTTTAGTTCCATTCTTACCGCCCATTACTATATTCTGGAATCCATCTCTGGTACCTGAACCATCTTCTCTGGTTATAACACTTATAGTACCTGATGAACCACCTACTTTGCTCCAGTCGGTGATATTTCCACTGAATATATCTTTTGTCTGGTTAACTGTAAGGGCACTAACCTTATTATCGTTGTTTACTATAACAACTATTCCATCTTTTGCAATTTGAGTTTGTACTAATCCTTGTGCATCGCTATCTTTAGGTTTGGAAGATGCTGTACCGATATCCGCTGTACCTTGTTGAGCGCTTGTTATACCTACAGATGTACCTCCACCCTGCACATTTATTTTAACATTAGGATGCTTCTCCATGTAAGCTTGAGCTAACTTCTCTGCCACTGGTTGTACGGAAGTTGAACCAGCAATCTGTATTGTTTGTTGATTTGAGCTTCCTGCAAGTGCAAAGTAAGCACCAATTATTACTACTATGGCTACTATTATTCCAATCAAATATTTTGAATTCATTTGATTCACCTCATCCTATAATAAACTGTCACCCATATTTAAAGGTTCCTATTTGTGTATAAGTTATCACATTATAGGAACTATCACATTTTAGACCCTAAAAATTACCCCATTAAATATCACTAAATGTGTCCAATATTGCACTAAAAGCGTTAAATTTAAATAAATTCATATTGCATAGTTATTCAATATGATAACGGAAGATGTGTTAAAAGATATATTCAAACCGAGAACTCTAAAGTGGAGAACTTCAATAACAAAAGTTGAACCCAACAAATTAACCACACGGGGCTATTTACAGGAAGATCTCATAGGAAATATATCTTTTGCCGAAATGATACACCTGCTCATAAAAGGAGAGCTGCCTTCCAAAAATGAAGCCAAAATGTTAGGGGCAGTTCTGGTATCATTTTGTGACCATGGTGTTACTCCCCCAAGTACACAGGCTGCAAGGATCATGGCATCCACAGGATCTCCGCTGCATGCATGCATCGCAGGCGGCCTTCTTGCATTTGGTAAAAACCATGCAGGAGCCATAGAACATGCCATGAAAACTCTCCAAGACGGAATTAAAAGAACAGAAGATGACATTAATAGAATTGCAGAAGAAATAGTTGGTCATTTTTTAAAAAATGATGAAAAGATATGTGGTTTTGGACATAGATATCATGATGAAGACCCGAGAGCACGGAGACTTATAGAGCTTGCAAAAAAATACGGGTGCTTCAGCAAACATTCAGAACTTGCTATTACAATTGAAAACCTGCTCTTTGAAAAAAAAGGTATTCGAATGAATATTGATGGTGCAAATGGAGCAATTTTATCAGATATGGGTTTCAACTGGACAGTTGGAAGCGGCATGTTTATGATCGGCCGCTTACCTGGTATTTTAGCACATGTAAATGAAGAAAAAACAAGAGAATCTCCATTTAGAAAATTTTTTGAAATAGACGAAATTTACTATGATGGAGTATAACTAAATTAAATTACCTAACCCAGTACATATTCATTTTAATAAAGAAATGCCTATTTTTAGATATCAACACATATTTTGATTTTTTTTAATCCCACAACACATTATATTCTTTTTAATCCAACTATAAAACTGATTTAACAGAATAATCTTTTTAGTGAACTCCCTTTTTTTAAAAAAACTTTAAATGTCTTAAAACCTATATATTAAGTTATATACTGCTCTATAATTTGTACAATTCAAAGGGGAGGTTTACAAAATGGTTGATGAACCATATGAAAAAGATGCATATATCCGAGCTAAAAAAAGAGTTGAAGAAGTGAGAGGTTTTTACTCACATTTAATTAGTTATATTGTCGTGAATGCATTCCTGGCAATCATTAATTTCTTTACGACTCCGGGTTTCTGGTGGTTCCTATTTATATCCTTCTTCTGGGGAATAGGTCTTGTTGCACATGGATCATCAGTTTTCATGAAGCGAGGGATATTTTCCAAAGAATGGGAAGAGCGAAAAATCAAAGAATACATGGAAAAAGAGAAAGAATAATTCACATCTCTTTTACTTTTAAATAAAATAAATTGTTAAAAATTAGTTATTTTAAATTAGATAATTTAGGATTCCGTCTAAATCTTTCAGGAGTTGTAGTTCTAGGTATATTTTCATAAAATTCCCTTGAAACATCTATTATTTCAATAGATATATCTCCAATCCTTTCAAAGGCCTTAACTACCCTTGATAAAGACAGGTAATATGTCGAACGTTCAGTATCATCAAAGGATGCTTCTGCCATTTGAGTTGCGATGCAGTTTAATGCTTTTTTCTGCAAAGCATGTATTTTTTCTTCGTAATCCATTACTTTACTCTTTAATTCAAGTTTTTCATTTAAGAAGATATCCATTGAGTAATTAACCATTTTCTTTGCAGTCTCATACATTTCACCAAGATATACAAGCATTTCTGGATCAACTTCATATGATTCTTTCATTGTAAAATTAGCAAATTGACAGGAATGGTCACCGATACGCTCTAAATCATATGCTACCTCACTGAAAGCCATTGTTTTACTGAATTCTGAAGAAGGATTCATAGATAATGCCATGTCTACAGAGGTTCTTACTTTTTCATGCATGTTATTTGTAATATAGTCCATATTCAGTGCTTTACTTGCCAGTTCATCATCATAAGTTGAAAGCGCTTCAAAAGATCTGTCGAGCTGTTTACAAACATGATTAGACATGTTTTTAATCATTTCTTTGATGTATAATGTCCCAGCATGTTCCCTTGATGTTTTTTCTTCTTCAAAAACTTCTGAAAATTCATCGAACTTTTTTAAATCAAGAGTGTATGCTCTCTTTACAACCCCCTTAGTTATAAGGGGTTGAAGCAGTTTTGTAACGTATCTCCGAGTTATTCCAAGTTTTTCAGCGATTTCATCCTGAGTTGAGGGATGTTCATATAGGATGATATCCAGTATCGCTTTTAAAGTGCTATTTTTTGTTTTCTTAGTCATAATATCATCTAATGAGTATTACTATCTTTTTCACGGCTAATTACTATCGATTCCTGAACTATCGATAAAATTACATAGGATAGCGCTGCAATAACTGCAAGCGAAATTACCAGGCCAAAATCTGCGAAAAGATTCGCATATAATTTTACAAATGGTGAATGTGTATCTACAAACCCATTTAAAAGTTTGATTATACCAACTGATAATATTATGTATCCGTATGATCTTTTTATATTCTCCGATTGTATTATCGGGTAGATCCCCATAATTAGAAGTCCTAGACCAATAGTTCTAAAAAGAGTCCCATCAGTTACCTGTTCCAAATAATTGAAAATCTGGTCTGGTTTCCAATATACTGAAGAGAATAGATAAATTAACTCAACAACAACTATAATTATAAGCGGAAACACGTAAACTATCCTAGTTTCAATTCTGTTTGTGTTTACACTCTCTTCCCTATTTCCAATATTTTTTGTGTTTACACTCTTTCTTGTATGTACCTTTCTTGTATGTACATTATTTCTTGTATTCACATTTTCAAGCGGTTCTTTTATAAAATGAGACATTACCTGATAGAGCATTGCCCCAATAACTGCACCAATAACAGTCCCACCTATTCCAAGTTTGGTGGTAGTAAGTGCAACTATTCCCGAAATTACACCTGCCATTATGACATCTAACATTTTTGACATTATATCACATTATCAGTTCTATTTTCTCCTTTTTGTATAAAAAGCATTTATTAGTTGTTATATATTTTTGAATTTTGAAGACCTCAAACACTCTTATGTTTGATTTTATCTCTTAAATATTAAGATCAATATATCTGCTTTAAAAGCTGTTTTGATTAAAATACTTTTTAGTATTGTTTATTTCATCTATTATTAAACAGCCCTCAGATCAATTTAATTAAAATAATTTCAGATTAAAAGTTATTAAATCTCAAATCTTCAAACGTGATGAAGTTTAAGCTAAGCCATATGGTTACCGCTATGTATCCACAGCCATTAATAAGTAATTATTCCAGAATTATGCCCCAATTGGTACCAAATGTTTAAAAATTACTGCTGTTTCTTATTAAAACAGCAAATTGTCAGAAAGAATGAAGCAGATTTTATTTCGTTATATAACAAATTAAAAAGGTTAAAAAGAAAAATTTAAACTAAATTACCCCGTTTAAATTACAGGTAGTGAATTATGTTTATATGAACATATCACATACTCTTCTTTTTCAACTTTTACAGAGTAATTAGCCAGTTCTCTTTTATATCCTGTTTCAGTATTTATTAAATTGACAAGAATCTGGTCGTCTTTAATGATCAATTGATTGTGTGACGGATAAGTATGGCCCCTCAGCTTTCTGGTTGTTGCAGTTCCTGAATTTAATGTAACCATCTTTTCTATCATCCAAACATTAGGAACATGTTTATGCCCATTTAAAACAAAATCAACTCCAGAATCTCTGAAAACACTTAACAAATCTCCAGAATCAAGCAAAATATTTCTTTCCCTTCCAGTTTGAGGTATAGGAAGTAAGTGGTGATGGAAAGTTACTATTTTGCACATATCACTTGGTATTTTATCAAGCTCACTTTTAAGCCATTCCATCTGATCAGTTCCTATCTGCCCATCATTTATATCAGGTTCTGATGAATCTAATCCAAGGATAGCAAATCCACAGCTTTTGTCCATATGTAAAAATTTCCTTTCCCCAATCTGCTTTTCAAAATGGAGTAATCCTACATTTCTTGCATCGTGGTTTCCAGGAATTATATGAACTTCTGTTATAGCTTTGAGTTCATCTACAAATGCAGCTGCATCGTTGTATTCATGGACATAACCTTCAGTAGTTAAATCTCCAGCCACAATAATAAGATCCGGATTTTCATCTTCCAGCTGCTTTAAAAGATTATTTTTTAAGTCGTGGGAGAAGTTCTTCTCACCAAAGTGTACATCAGATAACTGTGCTATTTTTTTTTCCATTACTGTCACCTAAATAAAAGATAAGTGTTAGATGAATTGAATTGATTAAACCCAGATATATACTTTTAGTGAGAGGGCTACTTTCCACATTCATATAATGCTAAAATTGAATGAATGATTAAATTGTAGTAGTGGCCAATTTAAAGGACATCTTGTTTGATAATATTTGATTTAATTGACAGCAGATTGCAGAATAATCATTTTATAATGTTATCCTATCTTGCCAAAATAACCGAACATAAAGAAAGCAATGATTGACGTATGAATTTTACCATGATTTACCACTATTGCAGAATTCAAATTTTAATGCTATTTTAACTTCAATGAGATTAAACAATAAAAATACTTATATTACCTTAAAAAAAGAGTTATTATGAATTATATTTACTTAATAATAGGATTACTTTTGACAATTGTCACTATTTTAAATCTATATTTAATATATAGACGCCCTGAAGGCTATGGATCTTCAAAGACCCTAAAAATTAAGCATTTAAATTATTGTACATCTTAATGTTAATAATAGGAATTTATTTTATTATACGGGCTTTCTATTAAATTTCATTTCTAAAATAATTCGTGAAACGAACGCACTTAATATCTAATGAATTTAATATGGCAAATATACTATTAAACTAATTATCTAGCCTTTTTAATGGAATCGTTAGAGAACCTTTCGATTTCATAAAAAAAGAAGCCATAAAATAGAATTTAATTTGTGGTCTCATAGTAGAACTCATTTGATTGGTACCTTTTAATGGATTCACTTGTGGTACCGGGGTAGAACTACCGTCCTTTTATCCAGGGTTGCATTACTTATCTAAAGCTCTTTTAAGAATCTAATCTCTCACTTTTCTAAACTATTTAACCCCACTAAGGACTACTATTCCAGGATTATATTCTGGATCCAGCTAAGGAATTCTATAAAATAGAGCTCGTCTTTGCTACAGAAAAAAGCATTACATACAGGCAAATTGTATAATTATCTCCTAAAATTAAGAATTGTTATAGAATACAGAATAGAAAGAAAAAACTGTCAAAAATCAGGGACTTTTAAGTCACTTTTAATAGAAAAAATAGTGTTAAGCCCTAGGGGGGATTCGAACCCCCGGCCTATGCCTTACCAAGGCATCGCTCTACCGGCTAAGCCACTAGGGCATGTTTATTATTTTATTTTTTATAGTTAAAATAGAGTTCTATTAATTAAATTTCCTTTTTAATTTATTAAATTAAGTGCAGGGGATGGGATTCGAACCCACGAAGGCCTACGCCAGAGGATCTTAAGTCCACCCCCTTTGGCCGCTCGGGCACCCCTGCATAACATAGAAATTATTTGATGTCCTATATAACCTTAACGGTTTTAATAAAAGTGATGCTAAATTCATTAAAATTAAATCCAACATTTTTACTTAAAACCCGTATTACATAGGTACACTATATAATAAACAATCTGGTATTTAAGTTTTTAGTATAAGAGTCCAAAAATTCCGGCACTCTAAATGAGTATCATATTTTCACTCAATTTTATTCCACCTCGATATGGCAAAGAATTTAGGAGCCAATTACTATTTAAAAGCCTCAAAAAAGTATATATACCCTAATTATACAATATTAAACATATAGTTATTTTTTCTTAGCTACTGTCTTAAATCGGTGATAAATAATGGAATTCAACACTGAAAAATGCGGATGCTGTGGAGCTTGCATCAGTGTATGCCCCAATAGATCTTTAGAACTTACAGAAAACAGAATAATCATAAATAAAAACAAATGCGACGACTGCGGAAGATGCACATATGTATGTCCTCTTGGAGCATTTTACATAGAGGGGAATGTATGAAATATGACGTAGTTGTGGTAGGGGGACGTATAGGAGGTTCTATTTCATCACTTTTTGCATCTAAAAACGATGTAGATGTTTTAATGATTGAAAAGCGCCAGGAAATAGGAGTTCCAGTTCAATGTGCTGAAGGAACAACCCATTCTACCTTCGAGATCCTGGAAATGAAGCCATCCTCCAGATATGTCTGTGCTGAGGTTGAAACAGGTACGATTCACGCACCTAATGAAACGTATATTAATGCAGAAGATTTAGTAGAATTCAACAATTTAGACAAAAACATAGCTAAAGGGTATATCTTAGACAGGAAAGTGTTTGATAAACATCTTGCCATTGAATCAGCGAAAGCAGGGACTGATATAATGCTAAAAACCACAGTGAAAGACCTTATTAAAAAAGACGGCAAGATCTGCGGAGTAGTAGCCAAACATATGGGAAAAACAATGGAGATAAAGGCAGATGTTGTTATAGCCGCAGATGGTGTTGAATCAAATATGGCACAGATGGCAGGGCTCAAGGCACCAGATAACCCTATGGATATCTGTTCATGCGCCCAATATGAATTGGTATGTTCTAATTTTGATCATGATAGAGTACATCTTTATTTCGGAAGAGATATAGCTCCAGGAGGATATGCATGGGTATTTCCAAAAGAAGAGGGGACTGCTAACGTAGGACTTGGGATAAGAGGCCCCGCAGAAACTGCTTATCAGTATCTTAAAAAATTCATATCAAAATTCGATGCCACACCAGTAGAATTAAATGTTGGAGGAGTACCGTTATCTGGACCTATCGATAAAACTTATACTGATGGTTTTCTGGTAGTGGGAGATGCAGCCAGACAAATTGATCCTGTAACGGGAGGAGGGACATTTACAACGGTTCCATGTGCAAGAGTAGCAGGAGAGGTTGCGGCAGAAGCAGTAAAGGCAGAGGATTCATCTGAAGATTTTTTAAAAAGATATGATG
Source organism: Methanobacterium veterum (assembly GCF_000745485.1). Classification (NCBI taxonomy): domain Archaea; kingdom Methanobacteriati; phylum Methanobacteriota; class Methanobacteria; order Methanobacteriales; family Methanobacteriaceae; genus Methanobacterium; species Methanobacterium veterum. Next base: position 234,825 of record NZ_KN050693.1, on the reverse strand, counting down.
ATGAATGGAGGGTTAAAATTGGAGACATGCTCAAAATGTCCCTGAAATGTAGAAAAGTAGCAGATGATCTCACAGACAATGAAATGAATGCCCTGGTAGAATTTCTAAATAACAGTAAGGGGAAAGAAATATCTAAGCTATCCTTTATTAAGTTTTTAGGAAAACATCCGCGCCTTTTAAGGCTTGTAAAAGATCTTTTGTGATGCTAATCAAAAGATAAATTTCCAATTCATGCATTATAATTGAAAAATTAGATCCCAATTGTAGATCCATATACTGGAGCCAAATAATGAAATATGATGTAGTTGTGGTAGGGGGACGTATAGGAGGTTCCATTTCATCACTTTTTGCATCTAAAAACGATTTAGATGTTTTAATGATTGAAAAGCGTCAGGAAATAGGAGTTCCTCTCCAGTGTGCTGAAGCTACAAACGAAGTAACCTTTGAAACTGTCGGAATAAAGCCTTCAAAGAGATACATATGCTCTGAAATTGTGGGAGCCGATCTTTATTCTCCCAATGGTACTCATTTTCGGATGACACCTGATAATGAAAGAGGTTTTATTTTAGACAGGAAAGTGTTTGATAAACATCTTGCCATTGAATCAGCGAAAGCTGGAACAGACATAATGCTAAAAACTACAGTTAAAGACCTGCTTATCAAAGATGGAAATGTTAAGGGAGTTGTTGCAAAACACCTTGGTAAAACCATGGAAATCGAAGCAGATATTGTTATTGCTGCAGACGGCATAGAATCAAATGTAGCGCGAATGGCTGGTTTAAATTCAACACGCAGAATAAATGATATCTGTTCCTGTGTTCAATATAAAATGGTAGGTATTGATGTAGAACCAAATTATATGCAGTTTTATTTCGGAAGTAAAGTCGCTCCTGGAGGATATCTCTGGATTTTTCCAAATGAAAATGGGGTGACCAATGTCGGAATTGGAATTAGAAATACTAAGGAAACTGCATACCATTATCTCCATAAATTCATATCAACTCTTGGTGGAACACCCGTTGAACTTAATATTGGAGGAGTACCTGTTTCAGGCAATATTAAAAAAACATATGCCAAAGGACTGATGGTCGTTGGAGATGCTGCCGGACATGTAGATCCATTAACTGGTGGTGGAATCCATTTAACCGCTGCAAGTGCGAGAATAGCAGGTGAAGTTGCAGCGGAATCCATAAAAAGTGAAAATATATCTGAAGGGTTCTTAAAAATATATGAAAAGCGCTGGAAAGATCAAATTGGGGGCATCATTAACCAGTCACTTAAATATAGAAAAGTTCTTGACAAAATAAACGATGATGAATTCAATGCACTTGCAAGATTCTTAGAAGACAAAGATATCTGGTCAATTTCAAAAAGGGAGTGGTTTGGACTTTTAAAAGAATCGCCAAGCCTATTTAAACTTATAAGGGCACTTATTTAATTTAATAAAAATATAATACGATCCAAAATACAAACAAACAGTTTTAAATCAGCCCCACTATTTAATACATAGGATCCGATCATGAAATAATACCTATATCTATTTAAATTATTCCGGAAATAAATAGAATCATCTGAAATTTAAAGTGGAAGTATTACCCATAATAAATTTATTATTTATCACAGCATAGATGTTGAAGGAATTCATAGAATTCTAAAACCTTCGGAAATCACAGATTTCCCATGGCCTCTAAATTCTTATGAATTTTAGAAAAATGTTTACAAAATCTCTCAAAATCCTTCAAAAATCGAAGATTTTTCGGGCATTCGAAATTTATAATTTCGATGTTTGAAAATTTTCAACCGGAAAAATTCGTAGAATTTTTCCATGCCCCGAAAACCTACGGTTTTCGAGGACTGCAAAAACTATGTTTTTTGCAAGCTTCGATTTTGTAACCGCGAAAATTAAAAATTTTCGAATGCTTTGCGTTTGAGGGTCCCAAAATTTTGAGGTTGAGAAAAATCAAAAGATTTTTCGAACCCCAAATTTTTGTTAAAAATTTGAGGTTATACATGGCAATTGGTAAAATTAAACCAAATATAGATCGGTTGGAAAAAACCAGGGACGTTGAAGGCCTAATAAGTGCTCTTAAATTTAATGACTGTAATATCCGAAAAGAGGCTGCTGCCGCTCTTAAAAAGATAGGAGATAGTAGAGCATTATTTCCACTCATAGACGTTCTTGAATATAAAGAATGGCATGAATACTACGCAGTTATGGGTTCTGTAAGAGAAACCGCAGCTGAGGCTCTGGGCGTGCTAAGAGATAGGAGAGCTGTAGAACCTTTAATAAAAGCTTTAAATGATAAAGACGAAGAAGTTAGATGGAAAGCCGCGTGGGCCCTTGGAAATATTGGAGACATGCGTGCTGTAGATCCCTTAATCTATTTATTACATGATAAAAGCTGGGCAGTTAGAAGATTTGCTGCTTCTGCACTTGGAAAAATAGGGGACGGGCGGGCAGTAGATAGTCTAATAGAAGCTTTAAGTGATGATGAATGGCACGTTAGAAAGTATGCTGCAGATGCACTTGGAAAAATAGGGGATGAAAGAGCAATTGAAAGTCTAATGGATGCCTTGAACGATGAAGACAATGACGTTAGATGGAAAGCCGTGGTTGCCCTTGGAAAAATGAAAAATGTTGCTGTTGAACCTCTTATAGATCTTTTAAAAAATGAGGACTGGCATATTCGAGGAAGGGCCGCAGAAGCTCTGGGAAGAATAGGGGATAAACGGGCGGTTAAACCCCTTATTAGTATACTTGTTGGGTGGACTAAAGACAGGAATAAATATGTTAGGGGAAGAGCCGCAGAAGCCCTTGGGAAAATAGGTGATGAAGAAGCACTTAAACCATTGACTCAGGCTTTGGATGATCCTTATATTTATGTACGTGTTAAAGTGGAAGAAGCATTAAAAGAAATGGAAAATGCAACGCAGATTCTAACCTATGATGACGGAGAAATATCATTTGACTATCCAGGATCATGGGAAGTAATTTCTACTGCAAATAAAAAGAAGATAGTCAAAGGAAATTCTGCAAATGGCAATATCACATTTTCCATCAACAAAAACACCAATGTAGGTGATCTTACATCAAAAGAAGTTGCAGATACAATTAGAGATGTTTTTATAATTCAAAACAGCACAATCCTATCTGAGACGGAATTTAGAGCAGAAGGAATAGATGTACATACTATAATTGGTGAAAATGTAAATGATATTGCACCCACCAAAATTATGGTTATTTCATTTAAAATAGATGATTTACTGTACTATTTATGGTTCTCTGGAGGCCATGAAAGTTTTGAAAGGGCTAAAGAAGACATAGATCTTATAATAGATAATTTCAGAGTGTATATTTAATTTTGATAAATAGAAAAATTTATTTTTAGTTTACAGATCATTAAGTGCACTGATTAAAAGGGGGAATTCAAATTTCTAACGAGGTTACAATTTCAACCTACAGTGATGGAGAGCTGTATTTTGCAGTTGCAGTTGGTGAAGGAAAAATATTAAGGGCAACCCTTCCAAAGACAGATGAAAAAAGTGTGCTGGACGAAATTTCAAAGGAATATACTTCTTTTGAATTATCAGATGAATATGAACATTATGCAAAAGATGTTTGCATGGCCTATTATGGGAAAAAAACAGAATTTGAAGCCGTTATCCCTAATAAGAGTGATTTTAAAAGTAAAGTGCTTCAAGAAGTTGCAAAAATCCCATACGGAGAAGTTAGAACATATAAACAGATTTCAGAATCTATTGGAACCAAAGCTTACAGGGCAGTTGGAACTGCAATTGGCAGGAACCATCTTCCAATAATAATTCCATGCCATCGCGTTGTAAAATCAGATTTACATGTGGGTGGATTCTTCGGTGGTACTGAAATGAAGAAAGAAATGCTGGAAAATGAGGGAATCTGTATTGTAGACGGTAAAATTAAAAAATAAATCAACTAATTACAAACCAAAGTAGAATAAATTTAAGCTTAAAATGCAGAATCAAAAATTAAATAGATGGATAAGTTCTATAACTTATCCTGACACATTTTTAGGGTCTCTTCAAGAACCTTTGCAAATGAAACGTCTGACTTCAGTTTTTCTAGTTCTTCAACTGAAAATACCTTTAAAACATTGTCTTTACATGCTTCAACACATGCAGGAAGTATTCTGTCAGATTCCATGCATAAAGTACATTTTTGAACTGCTTTTTTATCTTCGTCAATTACTGGCATTCCTATAGGGCATGCTATCAAACAGAGCTTGCAGACTATACATGCATCTTCGTTCACTATAAGAGTTCCATCTTCCTCTTTTATGGCCCCAGTTGGACATATTCTAGCACATGGTGCTTTGTCTGGATGACACTGCAGACAGAAAATTGGAATTGAACTGCTTTTTTTTGCCCTTGCGGTTCCGTGTTCTTTTTCACATGCGGTGATACAGTCTTTACACTCAGAACACATTTTTGGGTCAATTACCATCAATGTTTTCATACTATCTACCTAATTACATTTTTTCTCTAAGGAAATCTGCCAGAGCTGATGAGTCCCTTGGTCCTACCAAAATTTCCCATCCACTTTCATCTTCGATTTCGCCACTTACTGGTGCCCCAAGGCCGGGAATAACCATTTTTCTGGTTTTTACCTTGTCTTCAATACCTGTTTCTTTTATTAGATCTGCCACGGCTTTACCATTAAACTGGCTGCCAGCTACTGACACATCGACAGCTCTACCTTCGGTATCAAGTACCAGTAAATAACCGTTGGCTTTCCCGGCCTTCAGGTCACCCTCAACTGTGTAATAGGTGAGAGCAAAGTTTGTAGTTAAAGCGACAGGTGAATCTTCATTTATTTCACCAAATTCATACAATCCAGGATCTACTGCTTGAGGTTTCCTTGGATCAGTGTAAACACTTTGTCTTAATGTTAAAACAGGGATTAGCTCCCATATTTCAGTTCCATGGATTATCATCATATCTGCATATTTATCCATAAGTGTGGCTGCAATTGTAGCTTCTTTTATCGCAGTATTAATATCATCTTCACCATTATCAAGCCATGCAATTGCTGGAACTCCTAAAATTGGGAATCTGAAATCATCATCTCTTTCTTCAACTGCAAGCCTCCTCATCATGACAAAGTTATCAAGGGTATCACCAATTCCATCATTTACAAAGGTTCCAGGGTCAAGGATTATGTCCTTAATTCCTTTAGTCCTCAAGATTCTTGAGAGTTCCTTCATTTTTTCAAGGTCATTTGGAACAAATAGTGCAATTGGACAGTTGTACTCAAGTGCAAGTGCCGCCATTTCCTCTATATTGTTTTCTGTTGCACCATAGATCAGCGGACGTTCATCTCCAACAGCCTCAAGTGCAGCTTTCATAGCTTCTGGATCAAATGAACATAATACTAACGCTAGTTTAGAACTTTTAAGTTTTTCTGCAGCCTCTTTGAATTTTGAGACGTCACCGGACTTATTTCTAAGTGCTATAGCATCAAGTGTGAGTAATTCTCCGGTTCTTTCAAATTCAGTGCCTTCTATCTTTTTGACCCTCTCTTCAAATTCAGCAGGGTCCATGTCATCACTTATATCAATTACAAGAGGAGTTGGATTGTAATAAGTTAGTTCATATCTGTAAAGGACTTCATCTCCACCAACCATCATGGCTTTATTGCCTTTACCTATCATTATTTCTCTTACAGCAGGTGCTAATACATCTGCAAGTTTATCAGCTTCATTAGCTGAAAGTTGTGTGCATAGTTCAAGATCTGTTTCTTTTTCAGAGAGTTTTGTGGCAAATGCCATGCACGATGCCTCTCCACATTTTGCACAGTTTGTTTTTGGAAGTAGTCTGTAAACATCCATTGCAGTAACGGCCATTTTAAAACCTCCTTTTACCCCAGTTGAGTAATCCAGTTTGAGATATCTGGAACTTCTGTGGTCATATATTCTTTTGTAAATGTTTCTCCAATTTCCCTTAGCATTTTTACGGATTGTGGATGGAGCATCATAAATATATCAACACCACAAAGCATCATGGTAAGTCCAGTTACTATTTCCCAGATTGGTCCCCTGTACTCAGTTGGTCCCCATTCTTCTTTTTTCATCCATGCCTCACGAGAACCCCATGCATTGGTTGTTCCGGAAGACATTGGCATTTGTAAGTCTGTATCTCCTTTAAGTGCGGCGAGTCTTGTTCTGGTTATAACATCTATTGAAAATTCAATACCGTAACCAAGTGCACATGTTGTAGGGTCCATTACAATATCATTTTGAGTTAAACCTTCTTTCATAAGGTATTTGTTTAAGGTTTTCTGCATGTTGATATCTGTTATAGCCCATGAGAGAACCGCATGATTGTAGTCTACTGCTGCTTTTGCAACTTTTTTGTAGTCTAAATCCATGTTTGCTGATGCAAGAAGACATCTTTCATCTTCAGCAGCTGCTGCTGCTGCTTCAAGAACAATTGGATCCTTTTGCGGGTCACCGGAACCACCTATAACTAAAGGTACATCTACAGCCTGTAAAACTTCTTCAATATCTGCTGCAGCCTGCTGAGGAGTTTTATCCATAACTTTTGGTCCAGTTCCAATCAAGTGTATAGTTACCATATTGGCTCCAAAGTCCTTAACGGCCTTTTTAGCCCAGTCACCAGGATGTTCCATAACATCTTCAAAATGTTCCCTTATCGGTTTTGGAAGCCCGGGCATCGGAATATCAAAAACATCAAATGTAACAACAGGAGGATTTGGCTGAGGTTCTTCAAAACGGTACAGTGCGTTTTGTCCTCCTAAAAATACTGGCTTTCTTGAACCCGCACCAAGCTGAACTTCTGCTACCGATCCGGGGTATTCGTGGATTGGAGGTGAAAATTCTTCAATCTCCGATATTATTCCTTCTTTTATTCCTGCCTGTTCAACCTGTCTTTCGACCCTTTGAACAGCCTGCTGAATAGCTGGCATTATTTGAAGTTCTAATTCTTCAAAGTCCATTCTAAATTCATTTATTTCTATAGAATCTGTTTTTTCAAGTAGTTTAAGAAGTTGTGTCATTTTATCCATAAACCCACATCCTTCAATTTTTTGTTATACGTTTAAATCTAAAACCTTCGAAACAATTTCAGAAACTGCAGTTACAGATGCAGAATCATCTGGAAGGTACATCAATGGTTTTCCTTCAATATCATATTCAGCAACAGTTTCGTCTTCATATACTGTTCCAATAAGGTCCAGTCCAATTTCATTAATTTTTTTAATTGTTTCTTCCTCTTTTCCAGGGACAGCACGGTTTAATATTAAATACATCTTTTTAAACTGGATATCAAGTTCGTCTGAAAGGTCACCGATCCTTTTTGCTGTTAAAATCCCTCTTTTTGATCTATCAGTCACTACAAGCATGATATCAACATTTTGAGTTGTTCTCCTGCTTAAATGCTCAAGTCCTGCCTCTGTATCAATGACAATTATATCATAGTTAGAGGTAAGTGTTTCAATGATCTTTCGGAGCATGTTATTTACAGCGCAGTAACAGCCGCTTCCTTCTGGCCTTCCCATTACAAGGAGATCAAAATCAGGAGTTTCAACAATGGATTCCATGATTTTATAATCAAGTATGTCCCACTTATTTGATTCTTTAGGGATATTGCCTGCTGCAGTGTCCTTTTTGAGCTCTTCTCTAACATCACCTACCGTCTTTTCAACATCTATTCCAAGGGCTTCTGGTAAATTGGAATCAGGATCCGCATCAATCGCCAATATATCTTTACCACATGATTTTAAGGATCTAACAATGAGGGAAGTAATCATGCTTTTACCAGTTCCCCCCTTTCCACTTACTGCTATTATCACTAAGCTACCTCTCATTTAAATTTAAAGCTATTTCCTTTTGATTATTATCTTTTCAGCGTAGACTTTAGCGTTTTTAAGTATTATTCTAACTCCACCAGCTGCCGGCACTGAAATTTCAGGTGCATATGCAATCTGGGCCATTGGAGCTTCAGATACTTCAACTTCTTCTGTTTCATTTTCCACAATTTCAGGTTCTGCTGCAGCTGCTTTAGATGCTTTTAATCTTTCAATTACAGGATGTTCTGATTCGCGCAGGAATCTTCGGATTTCTTTAATGCTTGATGCATCCTCTTCAGTTGGAATTTTATCAAATAACTCTTCAGGTATGAAATCAGTTAGAGACTCTTTTATCTCTTTTGGGAGCCAAATTATCCTTTCATAACTTCCATCTGCCTGTAAAAACTTAGGTGATCTCATGTATTCTAGACTAAGCCCTGTAAATCCTTCTACCTGTTTTCCACCAGAACACTGCCCAGCCATTGCCGAAAATGGAATTCCAAGCGGAGTTTCTCCCCTAAAGTCACGATCTACTATTCCAATTCCATCAAGTTCAGGAATATAAAATGCGACCGCTTCAAAACACCCACATGAAGTGTGAGGATATTCAAATACACTGTGTAAATATACTCTTTCAGTTATACCCTGTGATTTTTCAGCCATGACAGTGTTTACATTGCTGTACTCACCCCTTACATCATCTAAAACTTCACCTTTTTCTACTTCAAATATTGGCCCATCAGGATCCATTTTAGCTGCAGCTCTGCAGTCAAACCAATTTATAGCTCCACAAAGTGCGGTTCTATCTGGTGTAACAATACACACGTGACTTGGTGCAAATGATTGGCACATTGTACAACCGTAGAATACATCAACATCCTCATCGCTCAATTCTCTTGCCCTTGCATCTCTTACTTCATACTGTGCTCGTGCTGTTTCTAAGAATGATTCTACTTCGCTTTCTTCTGTAAGTATGCTGACTGATATTTTTTCTATGATTGGAAACTCTTCCTTAAGGAGAATTGAAAGCGCTTTTCCAAGATCTTCAAGCTTAAATCCTGCATTTACTGATTCTTTACTCACACGGCACCATATCTGGTCTCGCTGGTTCAGGTGCATGAAACCTTTAACATAGTTACATAGTTCATGTATCCTACGTTCGATAACTCCTTCTAACTCTTTTTCGAGTTTTTCTCCTTGAATTTGTGCAAGTATCCCGAAAGGATAGATTTCCCCTTCCTTCATGTCACTGAGTTCAGGACCTACGACTTCTATCTTGCCGTCTTCAACGCCGTCTGCAACTTGAATTAGTTCTGCACCGACAGATTTAGGGCCTGCAAGTTCAACAAACATATTTGCTGATCTTATACGTTCTCCTTCATACATTGGGCTAACATCAACAGGTATATCCTCAAACATTAAATTCCTCCATGATTCTTATTCGCTTTATAAGTTATTCTGCTAATTTTTCAAGATATTTGATCCATTCTTCATCTTTCATATTAGGGAACGATGCGTCTGCATTGGAATGGAAAAATTTACAGAGTGTAAGTGTCTTAAGGTGAGGTGCAAAGTGCTTCAGGGTTGAAAGTCCCTGAGAACCTATATAATAAATTACACCAATAAACAGGACTAAATCATGCTGTCCTTCTCCATTTATTCCTCCCCAATCTGGATCTTTAAGAAGATTTACAATTTCAACTACTCCATAAGGCTTGCTCTTAATATCTGCTTCATTTAGTGTTTTAAACATATCTCCAGTACTTACAATTGGAATATTCCACTTTTCTGCAATTAGTACGGCGAGTGATAATACAGGACTATCTTTTACAAGAGGCCCCATTACCATTAAAGGCCTTTTTGCTTTTTTAAGCATCATTTCTGCCGTTTCTGGAGTTACAAGCAGCGCCTGTTTTGGGCCGGCTATAACTGTCGGTTGCCATGGGATTACTCTTTCATTCATTTAATCACCTTTTATGCAATCATTTACCCCTTGCTTTTTCCCTAAAGGCCATTGTGGATGGTTCCTGCGGAAGTGCACGTGGTTCCCAGCCTGCCTCTTCCAGCATATTCATAACGTCTTTCTTGTAGGTTATAGGGATGTCTTTCTCATTTCTTATAAATTTAGAGATGTCATCAGGTATAATACCAAAATACTTCTTGTGAAGGTCTATATAATGATTTAATTTTATCTGTCTTCCTTTTGGAGTGTCATTAGGCCTTATACATAATTTTGCAATCATCACGGTTGCTTCCCCGCGGTTTTCAGCTGCGTACATCAAGTGCTCAGGTGCTGGTTCTCCTTCAATTACTTCACCAGACCTTAAATCATTAAGGTTCCATTTTTCTTTCTTATCGGTTCTTCCTAAGTAAAGTCTACGATATTTAGATCCGTGCGGTCCTACAACAACGGGTATTCCCCATCTGTTAACTCCAGTTGCTATTGCGGCAGCTTTCTGGGAATAAGCACCCCATGCAACACCGCATGCACCCACTCTATTTAATATGTAATCTGCGATTTCTTCGAAGTTTCCTTCAAGGGGTTTCTGAGCAAAAATATTGGCTATCTTTATACATGCACCTGAAACATGGGCATTTGAAACACATGAACCCATGTTTACAAGACCTTTAGCATCGAATTCTCCACCATACCTTTCATAGAGTGTTTTTCCTTCCTCATCTCTGTATTCCCCTATAGACATTGCACCACAACCAGTAGTTACAACTATGTAATTTCGCTCGAGGAATTCTTCTGCCATTTTTGCAACTTCTAAACCGCCTTCAGGATAATTTGAGCACCCTACAAATGCTATAACTCCAGGAATATCTCCAAGAACAATTGGGGCACCTACTCTTCTTATTTCAACATCCTGAACTGGCCCCCTACCTGCCCTCATATTGTACTTCTGGTCTTTTATGTAGTGTTCTCCCACCTTGGTAATCATTGACATGAGCGGAAGTTCCCTTTCACACTCCTGTTCACACCGGCCGCAGGAATAACATGTGTCGTATTCGTACAGCTCAACAAATTTAGAAAAATCGCCTTTACCAGCTGCAACAACTGCATCCATCATAGGTTTACCGTTTGGACATACACGTACACACCATCCGCATTCAGTACATTCTTTAGCCATTTCCTGAATTTCGTCAAGATCTGGAAGTATTTTGAGGTTTTCACGTTCATCTGCAATTTTCATTGCTACCCTTGTGGCAACTTCACCAACTTTTTCAGGATCAAGTATTAAAGCCCCATCAATCTCCCTGCAAACAAGTTTTGAAACTATTTCATCTGCATCTTCATCTGTAAGGTCTGGAAGTCCAAGACACATTTTATCTGTAGTGGCTATGACTGCTGCTTTATTTTTTACGGCTTCTTCAAGCACATCTGTCCGTATACATTGCTCATCAACAACTATTACATCTGCAACACCACTTCTAATGAATTTAAGCTGCTTTGAAAGTGGCCCTACCACTTTAGCTGCTTTATTGTATCTTGAAATATCAATAGCGGCACAGCATATCCCGCACACTTCTACATCTTCTTCAAGACCATGATCTTCCATATAGTCCATTATTCCAGCACCTGGGACTACATTATGCCCTATACACAGAACTACAGGTTTTTTGCTGTCAATTGTTCCAAGCCCCATTTCTATTAAAGGAGCATTTTCATCCCCTTCAGGCATTCCAAGGGCTACAATCTGTGCAAGATCCCCTGCCTCTCTTGCAAGGTCATCCATAAGTCCTGCATGCATTGCTTTTGATTCAAAATCAAGATGACTGCCCTCCTGTCCAGTATGGCAGGCTGAAAGAAGGTGTGATAATTGCTCTTCAGTATAACTAAGTACTTCTTTTAAATCGCCCAGTTTCTTAGGCTTTTTACCTATAAGTGTCCTTATCAATGGAGCTTCTATGTCTATATTCATTCCAAGATCAATTGCAAAATCAGCCCCATATTTTTCTATTAAATGGTCAACAAGGTGACGTGCATGTCCAGCATGAGCAGCCGTCCCAATACAACAGGCTAAAAGCACTATTCTTGCTTGCTGAGCCTGTATATCAATTCCACATGCCCCTTTTTTACCAGTTAAATCACACTTTCCAAATGTACATAAACAGCACATATCACAGAAAGGTGCGTAGAATGGTTCATATCTTTCCAGTAATTTCATGTCCCAAGATCTTAAATCAGTTACATTAGGTTTAGGGGTCGGCCCCATCGATTCAGGAGCTGTTTCCACTTCCTTTTTTTCAACTATTTCACCAATTGAGACTTTGAAATTTTTTGACTTCCAAAAATCATTTTTGAATTCTTTAGGTTTGTTTTTCGGTGTCACAGTAATCACCAAATTAGTAATGATTTATAATGATAGTTTAGATAGGGTTCCACCATTATATAAAGTTTGCTTTAATTATTAATGATTTATAATGATATTTTAAAGTAGAGCGTCACCTTATATAAATTTTATCCTTATTTTTCAAAAAATGAGTTATTTTGTAATACCAGAATTACACTAATATAACCTAATTTATTGATTTTTAATTTTCATATCCTTATATTGATCATTATTTTAACTTAAAACCAATTCAGTACCCTTTTTCCAAAATCCAATATTTTTTTATTATTTATTATAATTTACTTATTATCTTATGAAGTTCACTTAATTTGAAAACACTCCCAAAAAAAGTTATATTAAATAATTCTCTATTTTTCTAACTATCTCCTACATAAAAGAATAAAAATTAAATTTGAAGTTTTAAAACAATATATTAAAAAATTAAAAGTGAAATAAAGAATATATAATCTGTTTTGATTATCTCTTACATTTCAGTTATTACAATATATAATTATCATTCATATAGAATAATTGTTAACCGTTGAAAAAAGCTTTAATCAATTTTAACGGTATTAACAACCATTTTATACGTTTCAACAATTATAATACACGAATTTTATAAAATACCACTTTAGTTGAACTTATCTCGTTTAAAATAGCCTACTGCAATCAACACTATAAGAGCCAATATTCCTAGACTAGCATAAGGATTACTTTTTATCGCATTTATAGTGCTTTTAATTGATACTTCCACACCATTTTTTCCACCACTTGATCCTCCACTTAACCCCTTAGATTCAAGATTTCCAAATAATCCAATTCCAGATCCGGTCCCATTACCGTTAGCAGTTCCGCTACCACTACCAAGAAAAGAACCGTTATTATTGCCTCCACTAGTACCATTACCATTACCAATAGAAGAGCCATTACCAGAATTTGTTTTTCCACCTGTCTGATTATTTTTATTGGTATCTTCATCGACGAAATCCAACGAACCTACTTGATCTGAAAATAACATACCGCACATCCCCACCATAGGACATACATGAGTCTGACTAGGGTCATTGGTACCGTACCAGTTAGCTCCTACTACAAAATCATGGGATAATGCTGGAGAACCTCTAATAGAAAACTGTTCATTATTTGTTATACTATTATCCTCAATTTTAATCAATGAATTAGATTCCTGATAATAAGTTCCGGCAATAATTCCATTTCCTGTTTCAGATACATCTAAACCGGCAAAAATAGATTTATGGCTGTCTGTAAAATAATTATTACATACTGTATCATTGACACTGTAAGAATCTATATATAATCCATTTAAATTCCCAGTGACATTATTTTTAGAAATATAAGTGTTTTTTGTCGTATCCTCTAAAGTTATACCATTTAACCGATTGTTACTGATCTTATTGTAAGAAACATTAACTTTATCAGTACCCGATAAATAAACACCATGCCCGTTTTTATTGATGTTATTGTCTTTAACAGAAACATTTTTAGAAGAATAAATCGATATTCCACTTAAAGTATTATTTGAAACATTACTTTTTTTTACATTAATATTATCTGAATTATAAACATGTATTCCGGAGTAAGTATTGTTTGATATCTGATTTTCATTTACAGTTATTTTTTTAGAATTTTCAATGTTTATACCATTTCCTTTAGAGTTAAACAGATCATTTTTACTGACAGTAGCATTGGAAACATTATTTAACTTAATTGAACCTTTATATCCTCCAGAAATATTATTAGAACTAATGGTTATGTTTTTAGCATTCTGGGCAATTATACCATAGTCTGAATTGGTCAGGATATTGAAGCCTGAAATTACACTTCCAGAACTATTTTTAGCAAAATAGAAAGCAAACGTTTCTGTTAGCCCCATACTAGATCCATTAATACCAATAGAATTATTACTACGGATAATCGTGTTTATATGGCTAATGATGTCCAATTTTTTGTTTATTATTAAAGAGATATTGCTGTAACTGTTTCCCATGAAATTAATGGTATCCCCTGACTGTGCTCCATCGATTAATGATTGAATGTCATAATTCTGTAGTCCCGAGCTCACATTAATAGTAGCTGCCGAAACCGGATTCAAGCTTATTCCAAGAAAAATGACGATAGATAACAGTAAAAATATCGAACAGAAATTTATATTTTTAAAAGAATCTAAACTCATTTTATCACATTTTGTAAATACTGATTATTTTTAAGACGGTAATACACTTTTTTAAATCTTAATTATTCATTTTCTTAAGTATTTGCCCTTTAATCAGGATTAAGTTTAGCTGATTTATATATTTATACTTGACGATTGGCAAATTTATTCTTTATATAATAAACTAGATTTAACTTATTTTAGATCAAAAATAAGCAATTTTAGGCCTTTTAAATTATTAAATGTACACCAATAAATATTATATTAAGATATAAGCCCCATTAAATCCCCCTATCGATATGTATAAATATGATGCTCCATAATTATTCTTTTTATATTATATAAGATGGGAGAGGATAAAATTGAATAAAAGTATGAAGTCTTTAATAGTCTTCCTTGTTTTCCTATCGATTATCGGTTCTGGAATTTCCAGTGCTTCTGCAGCTACAGTTACTGTGAAAGATGGAGCAACTAATACAGAAATCCAGTCCATTATTGATGGAGCACAATCAGGAGACACAATAAAATTTCTAGGAAGCGAATATGATAACATATCTCTAGTGATAAATAAAACACTGAATTTAGCAGGTGCAGCAGGTGGAACAGCAATAAAAGCTATCATCAACTGGAGTTATATCCCTTCAACTGTACAGAATAGGGGCATAAACAATACAGCAGCTTTTTATTTCTTAAATGCAGCAGAATGTTCCATATCCGGATTTAATATAACAAGCATGGCCAATTCAGCCAGCAGCATAGGTTACAACAATACATTGATCTATGCACAAAATGCAAGTAAACTTAATATATACAATAACAACCTGAATTTCTCCTCATGGGGAATATATTCCAACGTATGTCCAAACGTAATCATCAATAACAATAATGTCAGCAATATGACCACCACAGGTATTATCAGTTTTGGTTCAGCATACGCATTAATAACAAATAATACTGTCTTAAATTGTGCTAATCATGGTATTGATGTAAGGCACGGACTTGGTCCTAATGCCACAGTTTGTGGAAACTTGATTAATGGTACCAGTGAAGGTATCTATTTAATGCACTCTGCAGGACATGATGTCTACAACAACACTATCTTAAATTGCGCATTAAGTTCAATAACAGCATATGGTGCAGGAAACATCAATATAACAAATAATACCATGACTAAATCCCTTGTAGGAGTAATGCTCTCATCTGGTTTCTACAATGTAAGCATACAAAATAACAACTACAGTTTGACCACAACTGCATTCCCTTATACATTCCCGTACTATGTAATGGTAGCTGACAGCAGTACCGGCAGTAAAACTACCGCTAATGGAACATTTACCGACTCTGCACGTGAGGTTTCAGATATTTCAATGAGTTCATCTTACTCAAATTCCAGCATAACCAACGGTAAAAGCACCACTTACACCGTAAAAGTTTCAAACAATGGAAAAGGTGCAGCAAGTAACGTCAACGTAAGTAAAATTTTACCTTCCTCAAATTACACCAGCTATAAAGTAGTAGCTGTTTCTAAAGGTAATTTTAACTCAGCCACTGGAACATGGAACGTTGGTAACTTAAGCTCAGGCAATGAAGCCATGATTGTATTCACTGTAACAGCTAAAAAAGCAGGAAACATATCAACCAGTGCTTCTGCAAATTACACAGACTATGCTGGCGATAAATCATTAAATGCATTAAAATCAACTTTAACAATAAATAAAGACATTAGATTATCGTATACCAACACAGTCAGCAGTACTAAAGTTAAAAAAGGCAAATATGTCTACATAGCAAGTGCTGTTAGCAACACAGGAATAGACAAATCAGGTACTGTTAAAATCAAAATAACATTACCCGCAGGAATGAAATTAATTGCCGTTAACTATCCATCAGTTTACAATTCAGCCACTAAAACATGGACTTTCACCGTACCTGCATCAAAAGCATATACATTCAAAGTCAAAGCACAGGTCACATCCACAGGAAGCAAAAAAATAACATTCAACGACAACGGTAAAATCCAATATAAATATATCACTGGATATTAAACTGTAAATTAACAGTTTAAATTTCTTTATTTTTTTTTGAATTATTCAGTTTTACAAAATTAAATTTTAAATGGTGGATAACATGTTAAATTTAATATGGCAGTTGGGAATACTATCGGTAGTTCTATTGTTCGGCGTTAAAATCGGCCTTGCTATGGGGTTTTCGGGCCTTTCAAAAAAGGTTGCAGTTGTCATAGCGGCAGGTTATGGTTTAGGAATATACATTTTGTCTTTTATAATCTCAAGATATACCAGTACATTTTATAACTTCATATCTGATTATAATTCTGCCATTTTTCTAATAATGGCATTAATTATCATATATACCGGTTTTTATACAATTAAAGAATGGAAAATACACCAAAAAAATCACGCTAAGGCCACATGTGCGGCCATGATAGCTCCAAGTCCATGTTGTTTTGGAATGATTGGGGCAGCAATAATAATGATATCTCCAATAATAGGAGCTTCTAGCGTAGTTATTGGGCAATATGCGGGGGTTTTTTTAAGTTTAACCATATTAATAGTTTATTTTGCTTCAGAGGCTATAACCCGGATCACAAAAAAACCATATCCCCTTTTACTGGGTAATTTTATGCTTTTTGCAGGATTCTATTTCATAGCATCAGTAATTGTGATTCCCAATATAAATAAAGTTCTTGAGTCTCCAATGAGCCCCATGAACATACCATCTAGCGAAACATTAACTTACGTATCAATATTTGCCATCATATTGATATTTAGTGGGTTTTATGTAACAAAAAAACGAAGTAGTCTAATACAGAAATAAAAGAGGCGATTTAATGACAGCAATTCTTGGAAGTGAAGCATTAAGCAGTTTAATGTATGTAATAGCACAGAGTTTAATTATACCTGTTATTGCAGCGCTGTTAATATTCATGGTGTATACGATTATACAGGTTGGAGGAATATTATCTGAATATTCCAGTAGAATCAAAACCGATGTAAACGAAATTGAAGAACTTTTAAACAGTATTTCCACTCAGGAAACTCCTGATGGAATTAAGGAAGTTGCAGAAAAAAGCAATCTCCCAAAAAGCCACAGGGAAATACTGAGCAAAATAGCAGTAAATAGCAATCTAGGCGAAAAATCAAGGGAAGCATTTGCCAGAAAGTTAATTGAAGCAGAACAAATTAATGCGGCCAAACGCATCGAAAAAACTGATGTTATCGCGAAAATTGGCCCAGCTATAGGATTAATGGGAACATTGATACCCCTTGGACCCGGGCTGTCTGCCTTAGGGTCTGGAGACATAACTTCCCTGTCACAAAATCTAGTGGCCGCATTTGATGCAGCAATTGTTGGCCTAGGAGCAGCTGCAGTTGCATTCACAATATCTAGAATAAGAAAAAGATGGTACGAAGATCAACTTTCAACTCTTGACACTTTAGCAGAATCTACATTGGAGGCATTACAAAATGCTGAGAAGAAGACCAAAACTAATGGATACCAATGAAGAAATCGATCCAATGTCATATGCAGTAAATATGGTTGACTGCATGTTAGTTTTAGCTGTAGGATTTCTGATATTTACAGTAATGTCCTTTGGGATGCAGAGCGTTGTATTCAGTAATGCAACACCGCAGGAAAAACAAGAAATCATGAAAACTGTTCAGCAAACAGTTGAAATCCAGGAGGGAAAAGAAATAAATAACACTTCTCAAACCAAATCAGGCGAAGGTAGTGGGTATGAACAAGTAGGAACCGTCTATAAAGATCCGAAAACTAATAAATTGATTATGGTTAACTAAAAATTTTATAAAAGGACCTATTTTTACTGTACAAAAAATTAATAAAATGCAGATTAATTCTTTTAATCTGCACAAAACTGACAGACAGGTTTACCATCCACAATAATTTCTTTTTTATCCATTACATGTTCACCACAGACTGAGCATGTCACTATATGCTGTGGAATGCCCGGAATTTCAGTGTCATCTATTTGCAATTCCACTAAAGAAAGCAGGTCCTCATCTGGCATTTCAGATAGTTTTTTAATTGCAGATTTCTTTTCCTCCATAACCTTAGGCATATTTTTTTCTTTAGCTAGTTCTGCTACATTCTTAAACCATGTCCAAAGACCCGGAGTGGAATCTACCAGATCATCTTTTGCAGATGCCCTTACTGCTTCTCCAGTAGTCATATCCACAAATGTAGCCACAAATTTACCATAATCTCTGCATTTTAGAGTTCTGCGGCCAACAGTACATCCTGTTATTGCCTGTATAGCATCAGGCATGCACCTATCTGTTTCTACAGTTACTATAAGGTTCTCATTTGGTTCTAGAGGATCCATATTAAGCTTTTTCATAGCGGCGATGCTCATTCGGGTCCCCATAATTACGCCCGGACACACTTCACCGTGCAAATCTTTTGCCCTATTAAGTAAAACTTCATAATCATTCATATTTTTCACCTTTACTTATTTCAAAGTTGTATTTAGCGTCTTATATATTTAAACGTGACGAAAAAAGTAATTCAAACTTTTAAGATTGGCCATAATCAATTAAATATAAGTTATAATTTTCTCGTGATGTTTTCAAATGAAACTTGAAGTGAAGTTCTTTCAAATTATCACCTAATAAAATAGACATCAAAGAAACTGGTTTACCCTATGGCCTTCAAAATTTAAAACAGTTATAACACATTACTCAATTAATATTAATATCAAAAAGAAAATAATTTATATAATGAACTCTATTTACAAAATTAGTTCATAGTTCAAGCTTCTGTTATCTAAAATTGATTATTACTATTTCTACCAAAAATCCCTTTTTAGTAGTACTTTTTTATTACATTTTCTACTAAAATCAGCCGATAAGTAATACTTACGAAAAAGTTTATATTATAAAAAATAGAACCTATTTTGTAAAAATCAAGGAGATTTAATGATATGCATATACCTAACGGTTTTATTCCTTTGTGGCAGTGCGCCATTTATTTTGTTATACTTTTTATTGCATTGTATTTCTCCCAGAGATGGGCTAGAAATAATCTTGATGAACGGTCAGTTCCTTTAATGGCTGTTTTGGCCGCAGGTATATTTGCTATAATGTCCATGAATATTCCTATAGCCTTTGGAACAAGCGGGCATATGGTGGGCGGAGCTTTAATTGCACTTGTATTCTGTGCCCCAGAGGCAGCAGTTATAGTATTCACTTTAGTACTCTTAGTTCAGGCATTATTCTTCGGTGATGGAGGAATAACAGTTTTAGGTGCTAACGTGCTTAATATGGGTATTATAGGCGGATTTGTAGGACTTTACGGATTCCGCGCCCTTAGAAAAATAGTAGGAAAAATACCCGCCATAGCCATAGCATCATGGTTATCTATTTTCTTAGCAGCAGAAGCAGTTGCAGTTGAAATGTGGCTGGCTGGAACATTCCCACTCATAGCCGGACTTGAAATGATGGGAATATACCATGCATTAATAGGGATCATCGAGGCAATTCTAACAGTTGTTGTAATCATGGCATTAGAAAATGTGCGCCCAGACTTACTGGCATGGAACCAGAAGAAGAAAACAGATGATACAAAATCTGAAAAACTAGAGGTGTCAGCAAAATGAGCCCAAAAGATAAAAAATTTGTCATGGCAGGTTTAGCAATCTGCATAATAATTGCAGTTCTAGCACCATTTATAGCTTCAAGCAACCCTGACGGGCTAGAAAAAACCGCAGAAGACATATCCACTACCCAGGAGTCAAACAGCTACAACGCACCAATGTCAGACTACACGATACCTCTTTTAGGGGAAGACAATCCTTACGGTGGAGCAATAGCATTAATTATAGGTATTTTGATAACTTTAGCAATCGCATACGTTGCAGCAGTTTTATTGCGAAGAAGAAAACCAGAATCATTGGAATAAATATTTTCAGGAGATAGATCAATGAACACCAATTCAATTCTCAATTTAGAAAATGAAACTATGAAGGAAAGTTTTCTTCATCTGTTAGATGGGCGAATCAAATTAGTGATACTGGTGTTCATTACAATTTATGCGGTTTACACTACAGAACCCATGATTCTTGTTTTACTTGAAGTTTATCTTTTATTATTGATTTACCTGTCTCAAATCTCATTTAAAACCACTTTAAAGAGAGTATTGTTACTTTTGCCATTTGGAGGTTTGATTATAGTATTTCAACCATTCATACATCCAGGTAATGTAATGTATGCTCTGCCGTTTGGCATCAACGTTACTTATGAAGGTTTAACATTTGGAATACTGTTAATGTCCCGCCTTATTGTTTCTCTAACTGCAATTGTGCTTTTATCATCCATAAGTCCCATGCAGGAGGTAGTGCAATCCTTCAGGAAGTTAGGTATGCCCAAAGAATTTGCAATGATATTCAGCCTTATGATCAGATTTTTGTTCATGTTCTTTGATGAATTAGACGCAATAAGAAACGCACAGACAACCCGAAACTTTGACATATTTAACAAAAAAACACCATACATGTGGAGAATGAAACAAATTGGTTACACCATAATGATGATGTTTTTAAGGGCTTATGAACGTGGTGAAACTGTTTACCTTAGCATGGTAAGCAGGGGATATTCCGATAAATCCCAGCTTTACAATGATGGAAACAATAAGATAGGTTCAAAAGAGTATGTTTTCACAGGGATAACTGTAGCACTGGTAATATGCCTTGAAATTGCCCACTTTTTTTTAATTGTGTAACTTATTTTTACTATTTTTAATGAAATTAACAAGATATAGTTTAAAAACACTTCATTATCAGAAATTGTTTAGCAATCTAATATATCTCAAACCAATTACTGACTACTTTAGTTTAAAATAAAAAAAAATAGAAGTTAATTTATATTTGCGGTTCCAGCCTTTTAATCATAAATGCTAAAAATCCAACGATCAGTGGGAAAAGGAACAGGTATAAGATTAAAAGAACCACTGGAGGGAACATACTGCCGCCCATAACAGTTGATGCTGCAATCAGCATGATCATAAGAATTACAGGTCCAAGTATAGCGACAAACATGTATATCATAGTGAATGAATTTAATTTTTGAGCATAATCCTTCAGTTTCATTCTCATTTCATAGGCTACATCTTCTGCTATAACATTGAGCGTCCTTGAAAGATCCCCACCACTTGCTAAAGTTCGGGTTATCTGATGAACTGCTCTTTTCATCCCATCAGAGTCTATCCGTTCGCTCATATCCATTAATGCATTTTCGGTTGTTTCCCCATACTTAATTTCCTCTAATGTTCGTGCAAATTCTTCAGAAAGTGGACCATATCCAGATAAAGCTACAGATCTCATACTTTCATGAAGACCAAGTCCTGCACGAAGTTCAGTTGCCATCTGCCTTAAAGCATATGGCAGTTCTCTTGATGCTTCATTTGACTTTTTCCCTTTCTGCATTTTAGGCAGGAAAATGATCATAACAGACATTAAAAATATCAACATTCCAAATACAAGACCTATCTCGATTCCAAATCCAAGAACGGTCATTATAACCAGGATTAAAACAAATGATACTGCACCCATTCCCATAATTAATTTAGGGTCTATACCTTCTTTTTCTTCTTCTTTAAGAAGTTCTTCAAGTGATGCCTTCTGATATGCATCCCTTTGAGCCTTATCTTCTTTAGGTTTATCAGCTCGTTCATATTTTTTATCGATGAGTTCCTTAAACATCTGAATCTCATCTTTATCCATTTTCATCCGTTCTATAACACGGGGAGACTCCTTATTTAAAGATCCAAGCCCCCTAGATCCAAGACTTCGAGATCCAAGTCCTGATCGGGACTTTGCTCTCATATCGTTTAGCTTACTTACAGGTACCTGTACGCCCTCTCCTACCTTTTTACTTGAGTCAATCGTAGCTCCGCCGAGTATGTCGAAGATTTTTTTAAGGCCATCAAAAGCCATTCTATCACCACATCGCCATTATCTATAATATCTTATCTAAAACTTCATCAGGGTCTCTATAATAGTCACTGATCCATTCCCCAACTTCTGTAATGGATCTAATGTTGTTATCTCCCATGTACTCCAGTACTAACCTTCTCTTTTCAATTTCCTCTTCAATTTCAGTGATGGTTATTCCACGAAGTTCAGCCATTTCCCTTAGTGTCTGGCTTGCAATACCAACATATTCCACTTTATCAACCATGTTGTTCCATTCAAATACTCTGTTCAGCTGCACATTACCTTCTTCCATACCTACAACTTCTGCAACTTCAGTTATTCTCCTTATAGACCCTCCTTCAGGCCGATACATCCTATTCTGCATTATTATAAAGTCCAAAGCAGGTATCATAATATTTGGAACATTCATTGGAGGATTTATAAGTCTTGTTATTGTTTCACGCGCAGTATTAGCGTGAAGTGTACCAAATCCAGAGTGTCCAGTGTTTAAAGCAGTGAAAAGAGTTATCGCTTCACCACCCCTTACTTCTCCCACAATTACCCTGTCCGGCCTCTGCCTGAGGGAGTTTTTAACCAGGTGATCCATGTTCAGTTCCCCTTTTCCCTCAATGTTAGGTGGGCGGGTTTCCATACGCAAAACGTGGGCGTGAGGTAGCTGCAGCTCTAATGTATCTTCTATAGTGATTATTCTCTCACGAGGAGGGGTAAATGAAGTTACTGTGTTCAACGTTGTGGTTTTACCAGAACCAGTACCTCCAGCTATAATTGCGTTACATGGCTTAACTCCAAGCCCATCAACACAAACCCATAAAAATCCTGCTAAATGAGAGGACATGGTTTTAAAGTTAATTAAATCAATAACAGTTAATGGATCTTTACGGAATTTTCGTATAGTTAGGGAGGAACCATCTGCAGATACCGGCGGGATGGTTGCATTTACCCTGGAACCATCTTCTAACCTTGCATCCAGAATAGGTGTTTGCTGGTCTATTCTACGGTTTACCTGCCTTGCAATAACATCTATAATCGCTTTAATATCAGTATCATCATCAAAAACGACATTTGTCTGCATCATTCCCAGTTTTCGGTGGTAGACAAACACAGGGTTGCCTGTTCCAATTACCATTATTTCTTCCAGATCATCATCTTTAATCATAGGATCCAGTTCACCATACCCCAGCATTTCCTGAGATATTTGTGCTGCAAGTTTATCGGTGTCCCTTACTCCCTTCATTTTCAGGAATTCTTTAACTTCACCTGCAAATGACTCTTCATTAACTTTGAAATTGTCACCTTGAGAAACAGCAACTTCAACCAGCTTTTCACGAATCTCATTGAGCAGCTGCCTTTCCCTTTCAGTAAATTTAGGAACAGAAACGTTGTAAAGAGGAATTAATCCGTCTTCTATTATTTCGGCTTTTATCCCGCTTGAGGTCTTTTTCATCTTTTTAGGGCGTCTTTTTGGCTTTTCAGCGGTTTTTTCTGCAGGCTCTTTAAACATTCTACTTGAATCAGATTTGCTTACGGAGCCTCCCATTATATTGTCCAGTTTGAACCCCTCGTCATCATCATCAAAAAAAGATCTTCTTTTATGTTCAGATCTATCTTCTAGATAATCAGATCGTCCGGCCACATCTTGACTTTCAGATTTGTCCTCTGCATATTCTGATCTTCCCATCAAATTCTGTTTTTGAGATCTATCTTCTGCATATTCTGACTTTTCCAACAAATCTGGCCTTTCTTTTCTGTGTTCGGTCTGCATTGGTTCGTATTCTTGCCTTTTAACTGGTTCTTCGGTTACTTCATTTTCCCGTTCATCATCGTCCTTGTTAAAATCATCACTGGAACCAAATTCCCCTAAAAGATCCCTGAGTATTTCTTTCCGCTTATTTTTCATATGCCTCACGATACCCTATAGCTACGTATTTATATAGCCTATCCAATATTTAAGTATATGGAAACACAGTGTAGGTGTGGGGATGCATGCATACAACCCGCTTCAACGGTTTTAAAAGATATTGAATCATTTTACAGGGCATGTACCCTCTGTAAAACATGGAACTTAAAGAAATTTTCACCATTAGCCAGCCAAATCGATATAGGCAAAATTAATACAACTTTTGGACTTTGTGATTGCGGCAGGAGACACCTCGATATTGTAATTGCACATGTCATGAAAATAATGATTGATGAGGGAATAAAAGATGAAAGGTCTACATTAAGAGATACATGCGTTCCAATTATAACCCCCGCATATCCCCTGAATTCAGCCCCATATCTACCAGAAAATTCTCTGGTAATATTATCAGACGAAGTAAATGAAAAATGCGCTCAAAGGATAGTAAAAGAAGTTCGTGAAGTCAAAGGAGTTCTTAAAGGAAATATAAGGGAAACTGCAGGGATAAAAGACTCTGATCGCAGCCCAAATGTGTATGAACTTCTAGCAGGATGTGATATGCGGTGTGATATTGTTCAGACACCCTACGGAACATTATGCATCCATAAATACCAGGGAAAAATACATATAGAATTTCCACAGGTCAAATCTCCCAAAATTGAAATCCTGCAGAAAGTTTTAGAAAAATATGATGCCCCTTCTGTTTTGGACTGCACCTGCGGGCCTGGAACACTTGGCATTACCTGTCTTAAGGCAGGAGCGAAAGAAGTTGTTTTTAACGATATATGGCTCCCCGCTGTAGTAATGGCTGCAGTTAACCTGGAAACAAATGGATTTCCAGTGGAAAAATGGAATCCTGATGAAGATGTAATTGCAGAGGGGGAAAAATTTAAGGTCATTTCTTTAGATATAAGGCAGTTAGAGAACGTTCTAGATAAAAAGTTTGATATCTGCATCATTGACGCGTTTCCTGGTGTTGACACCGCTGAATTTGTGGAAGCGGCTGGCAGATTAGGTAAAGAAGTGGTTATAATTTAAATTTTAATTAATGAGGGACTAATATGAGCATAGAAATAGGCAACAGAGTATTTGACGGCCCCCATCTCCTTAAAGATTGGGATCCACTGAACTTTCCCGCAATTTATGCCATCTTAATGAAGCCAGACCCTAAAAATGAACCTGAAAGTTACCAGCTCATTTATATCTGTGAGTCAAAGGAGTTTTCAGGGCTTGAATCTGGTCTTGATCATCCCAAATATGAATGCTGGTTTAAAGAAGCTGGTTTTAAAAGTAATGTTTATATCGGTGCGCATGTGATGCCTAATTCTACTTTGGAAGATAGGAAACTGTTGAAAAATGTGCTTATAAATACGTATGGGCCTGTTTGTAATTCTCAAAGTAATGCTCCCTGAAATAAATAATTTTGACTTATTTTTAACTTATTCTAATTTCGATATAACGCGCTAAGTACAAAAATGGGAAGAGTTAATAATGGAATTGGAATATAAACTTTTAATTACAAATATCAAACTACTTTTCATGAATTATTAAAAGATTTTCAATGGGGGTATTAAATGGGCTATTTAATCTGCAATAAATGCAAGAGCTATTATAAATTACAACATGGTGAGTCTGCAAAAGATTTTGCCCATAAATGCAATTGTAGTGGTAAATTAAGATATGTTGAAAATTTAGATATCATAGATCCCCGATGGAAACAAGTTTCACTTAGAAAAAAACCTGCAAAAAAAGAAATTCTCAAAAACAAGATATTTTCATTTCCAGCAGATATAAAAAACCGATTAAATCAATTTTATTATAAAAACATTGGAAGACATATCTACAATGCTCAACACAGAATGCATAGAAGTCCTCCTGGCATGCATGCAGGTTTTATAAATTCCATATTAAATGAGCTTAATTTCCATAATATCTGGTGGATTTTAGTAGTACCATCAACAATAGCAATAACTCTAATATTAACCTTTACAAGCGGTATCTTTACACTCATACCATTTCTAATATTGGTGATTATTGGTTACTTATCTGAAAACATGATAACTGGAACTAAAAATGCAGTAATCACCGGTGCGGTATCCTTCTTTTTAGGAAGTCTTTTTACAGGCTCTTTCCTCTATATAATACTATATTTGATATTAGGAATTATTAATGGAGGGGTATGTGGACTTATAGGCGGATACATTAAAACAAGAAGATTGACTTATTAATCAATAATTAAATCTAATCTCTTTTTAACATCAATAAGTGGAGCTATTTTATTATTTAATATTCTTTCGTGATATTTCAAGATAGTTAATGCACTTATAATTTTCTATAATGGCTCCGGAAATAACATCTAGAGGATAATGTATACCTACCTAAATCAGAGGAAATCTCATTAAAGATGTTTATAAGATATATAAACCAGTATACTCTATGTTTGATATTTTAGCCTTATTATTGCAGCAGCAGCAAATGAAGTTGCTGTCTGTCCTGAAGGGAATGTGGAAACGAAAACTAGAAAGGGTACTAATAAATTCCCATTAGAAAATTTTTCTTCAAAATCAGTATCATCCATTAATTCATCACATTTCTATTTGATATTTTTAATCCCATTTTTACCATTACAAAATAAAAAAAAACGCTCATGTCCATGATCCTGTGCATGAGTTATACTTTATGTTAAATTGTAATTTTTAATTGATTATATGGGATTTATCTTAAAAAAATATGATTTACTTAACTAGTAATCACATGAAAATGAAGCGATATTATTTACACAACATTCTGGGCATGAGCGTAAAAAAAATAGTACTATTCTAAAGTACATGATATTTATTATATTTTCTAAACTCATTAAAAATTATATCAATGATTTAAAATCCCAAATTAAAGTAAACTGCAATAGCCGGCACAATTAAAACCCCCATCAAGTTCGACTTATTCACTCCAAGGTAATGGGGAAGCAAACCAAGCGCAATCGCAGTTAAATACACAATCAGCATGAAAAAGAGATTTACATGGTACCACAATGAAAATCCAACCACCAGCAGGCTCATAAAAATTATCACAAAGCATAAAAGTTTCCTATAATTTATCTTTTCTATTAACTCGCTTACAATATCTCCTAATTTTAAACATAAAAATACTGAAATTGAGACTGCTGTTAACGCTGTAAATACAAAAAATATCAAATGATTAAAATCAAAGTTTTCAAGGATGTTTTTCACGTAAACTGCAGTCCCACTCCTCGGATTTCCAATCAAAAATATCATTACAAGTGAAAATAATGTATCAGCTGTGTTAACACCGCTCAGTGCAGTGATAAAACTTTCATTATTGTTTTCAAAATCTCCCCCTCCAATTAGTTCTTGTGCAATCAGGCTCCCCTGTGCAGGCCCAAATCCTGGTAAAAACCCAAGAATGCTCCCCGAAACTCCACCTGCAAAAATTCCCTTGAGTATATCACTGTTAATTTTAAAATGATGGAACTTGTTTTGTGTTGGGACAAATGAACGCTGTTGTAAACTATAAATTAATGTGCTTACACCGAAAAGTCCAGTAAAAATACAAAGCAGTGAAACATTAGACGATACAGGTGAATTCAACATGACATAACCCATAATTCCAGAAAATAAAAATAAAACAACTGACCAAATGAGCGACTTTAAGTTGTTGTTCAATCTTATAAACATGAATATAGTAATTATTACAAGTAAAATCCAGATATAAGGTTTAATCTGCCCATAAACTGCAGGTAAAATCATTATGAAAATGGGTAAAAGGACAACTGTAATTAAAATTGCCCCAAATCCACCTGCTGCTGCTAACCTCACTGCTTCTTTACCCCTACCTTCAAGCAGGAGCTGATGACCAGGTAAAACTGATAAAACTGTACCTTCCTCTGGAACTCCAAGAAACATGGAAGGTATAAATTCTAAAAGGGCGTGGGAAATGGCCATGGAAATTAAAAATACACATAAAACTTCAGGGGAATAAGAGGCCAAAAGAAAGGAAGATGAAGCAAAAATAAACGCTCCAACCGTGTTAACATGAATTCCAGGAATTAAACCAGTTACAACACCACATAATACCCCTATTATACATGCAAGTATCAAATCAAACATTTTAAACCCCTAAGTTTCCAATTATGCTTTAAATAGAAATACGAAAATAATGTAGAAAGTTAGTAATCTCTGTATTACATTAATAATAATACATATAAAATTATTTGTTTTATTTTCAGCAATTTGAAAATAGAAAAGATAACATGAGAAAATTGCAGCCAGATGAGAGTTGAAGTCCATTTACATCTTAAAAATCAGGAATATCTTCTAAAATATTTTTCACCAGTTATTTTAGTTTAAATACTACGACAAACTTTTTTAAACATTAAAATTCATAATACAAAGCGTTGAATTAATACTACAAAGTCAATTCAATCAGCTGTAGTTAAACGCGACTCACTATTCCCAATTAAGGAAATGCTTAAATACTATTTTATTAACGCTGAATACTCTAAATCTCCCATAACTTTAACTTAATTGATTTTAATGAATTATACTCCTTAAAGAAGTTCAAGAAGTATAATTTAGATACTTAGTGTAAAAATTGGATAATTTTAGCATGATAATTATGGAATATATTTTTTGTAATTAAACGGGGTAGTTTAAATGGTTAAGGAGAAAAACATCCAGTTTGTAATTATAGCTGCTGTAATTACAGCCATTGGAGGAATGTTATTTGGATATGATACAGGAGTAATTTCAGGGGCAATCTTATTTATCAGAGATGCTTTTTCACTTTCCAGTACAGCTCAAGAAATTGTTGTAAGTTCTGTACTTATTGGTGCCGTAATAGGTGCAAGTATAAGCGGATTCTTAGCTGATAAATACGGCAGGCGAATAATGGTTATAGTTGCAGCCACTATTTTTGGAATAGGTGCTATATTCACTGCACTAACCCCCGAAGTTTATGCTTTAATTGCAGGTAGGATTGTAGTAGGCATAGCTATTGGAATAGCATCATTTATTGCTCCGCTTTATATTGCCGAGGTTGCACCGGTTAGCATAAGAGGTGCACTTGTATCATTAAATCAGCTCGCCATAACAGTAGGCATAGTTATTTCATACCTTGTGGATTTTGCTTTTGCCCCAAGTGGAGGTTGGCGCTGGATGCTGGGATTAGCTGTAGTTCCCAGTATCATACTGGGAATTGGTATGTATCTAATGCCCCCAAGTCCCCGCTGGCTTTACAGTAAAGGGAGAATTGACAAAGCACGCTCTGTCCTTGAACGTATAAGAATGACCAAAAATGTAAGTGAAGAAATGAAAGAAATTAGAGCAAGTCTAGTCTGTGAACAGGAATGTAAATGGTCAGAAATATTAGATCCAGTTGTTAGACCCGCCTTAATAATAGGCATAGGGCTTGCTGCGTTTCAACAGTTAACCGGTATTAACACAGTTATTTATTATGCACCAACCATCCTTGAATTTGCAGGTTTTCAATCGGCTGCTGTTTCAATACTTGCAACTGCAGGAATTGGTATGATAAACGTGATCATGACAATTGTAGCGATTTCATTAATAGACAGAGTCGGAAGGAGGCCATTACTCTTAATTGGCCTTATTGGAATGGTAATCAGCCTTGCAATATTAGGGATAGCTTTTGTTTTACCCGGATTATCAACGTCTTTAGGTTTGCTCGCTGTTATAAGCTTAATGCTGTATGTCGGTTCATTTGCCATAGGTTTAGGGCCTGTTTTCTGGTTAATGATTTCAGAAATTTATCCTCTGAGGATAAGGGGCCGTGCAATGAGCACTGCTACAATAGTTAACTGGGGTACTAACTTAGTGGTGGCAATAACGTTTTTATCCCTTATTCAACTAATCGGAACCCCCGGTACATTCTGGCTTTACAGCACGATTGGAATTATTGCATGGGTTTTTGTTTATTTCCTTGTACCTGAAACCAAAGGAAAATCTCTTGAAGAAATTGAAATGGAGTTAAGGGCAGGAAAACACATTCAAGAAATGAAAAACGCAAAATAAAGGTTGAATTCTACCATGGAAAATAAATTTAAAGATATTGAAAATTACGGCATTATAGGAAACCTTGAAACATGTGCCCTTATTGGTAGTGATGGATCTATAGATTGGATGTGTCTCCCCTACCTGGAATCGCCTTCAATTTTTGCAGCAATTTTAGATAACAAACGAGGAGGACATTTTGCTATTCAGCCTGTCTCAAAATTCAGCTCATTTCAGGTTTATATTAAAGAAACCAATATCCTTCAAACCACATTCAATACTCCCTTTGGAATGGTTACAATAACTGATTTTATGCCCGTCAATCTTTATGACGGGACTAAACACCATAGAACTCTTTATCGGAAAGTTAAGTGCATTGAAGGGCATATTCGGCTTGAATTAAGTTTCAAGCCACGTTTTAATTATGCCAAGGATGTTCCTGATTTCAAGTTAATAGAAGGAGGGGCACTATGCAGTTTTGAGGATAATGAGCTATTTTTAAATACAGTTGTTCCACTCAAAATCAAAGAGGATGAAATAACAAGCCAGTTCAACATGAGAAAGGACATGGAAATATGGTTTGTCCTTCAATATAACCAGCAGGATCATTATTCTCCAGAGTATCCTCCAGATTATGATAAGTTTAATAAAAAATTAGATTCCCTGCAGAAATACTGGCAAAACTGGACTTACAAATGCCAAAAAATCTGTATCCTTGAAGATATCTGGCATGATATCATTGCCCGCTCTGGTTTAGTACTTAAATTACTGGCAAATCCAGAGAGCGGGGCAATTGCAGCTGCTGCCACAACTTCTCTCCCAGAATGTACAGGAGGAGTAAGAAATTGGGACTACCGTTATGCATGGATTAGGGATTCAGCGTATACTATACAGGCACTTTTCCACCTTGAACATGTACAGGAATCCCAGGATTACATGAGATGGATTAACAGCATTATAAAACAGGACACTCATCCTTCAGATATCCGCATAATGTACCCACTCCATAAAGACGAGGCCGTTGAAGAACAGATGCTGGAATATCTTTCAGGTTACAAACAATCAAGCCCGGTTAGGATAGGAAATGCTGCAGTTAACCAAAAACAGCTCGATATTTATGGGGAACTAATAAATGCCATTTATGATACCACCCGTTATGGGAAGGATATTTCAGATAAAACATGGGAATTTATAAAAAATTTTGTTGACTATATCTGCGAAGTCTGGAACACTAAAGACCGCGGGATATGGGAAATAAGGGGCGAAGCCCAACATTATGTGCATTCAAAACTTATGTGCTGGGTAGCTGTTGATCGGGGGATTAAAATAGCAAAATTTAAGAAGACTGAGACTTCCTGCAACTGGGAAGAAACAAAAAATGAGATAGAAACTGCAATACTGGAAAAAGGTTTTAATAAAGAATTAAACAGTTTTGTTCAATCATTTGATTCAAATGCCATCGATGCAACAACACTGCTCATTCCAAGAATGGGACTGCTGCCCTATGACGATCCACGAGTTCATGGCACTATTGAAGCTGTCATGAAAAATTTAATGACTGAAAAAGGTCTTGTCTACCGCTACAAAAATGAAGACGGACTTCCCGGAGATGAAGGCTGCTTTTTACTTTGTTCTTTTTGGCTTGTAGATTCTCTTGCCCTCTCTGGAAGGTTAGATGAAGCTATAAGTATATTCGTTAATGTACTCCAGTTAATGAGCCCTTTAGGCCTTCTGGCTGAAGAAATAGATCCCAAAACCGGTAAATTGCTCGGAAATTTCCCTCAAGCGTTCAGCCACATAGGTCTAGTTAACAGCGCATTATATATAGGAATAGCCAGAGGTAGAAAACATAAAGGACCTAAACCTCAAGGATTCAAACACAGCGTGCCGTATAAAGAAGAAAAATTCAAAATAAAGAAATAGAATCAATGTTCAATAATGAATTAGAAATTAGAATTAAAACAAATTATAATCTAAATAAAAAAAAATAGAGAGATTAAAATTACATTAATCTTCTAGTATCAGTAACTTCTATACTGTTAACTCCGCTTAGTTTAGCGAGGTTTTCTTCAACCTTTTCAGTTCCCCCTTCCTGGTCTTCTACAATGACCATAACGTTGAGGGCTACAAGACCAAACGCAATTGGTTCTTCGTCTATTTTATGAAGTTCTGCGCCTTCAGGAATTGATGTTTGAATATCTGATTTCAGTTGTTCTAAATCAATTTCAGGACTTTCTGGCATTAATTTTATTGTTGCTACTACTTCTCCCATTTAAATCACCAATATAAAATTTTGATTGGTTGTCAAAATAAGTTATCTTAATCAACCAATTAAAAATAGTTTAATTCATATATTATTTATTTAAAATACTTAAGGACCTGTAAATCCACATTTGCAGGTATAAAGGTGCCCAAATGTTCGGCACTTTTGACATCTGTAGAGTACTTCGTCACATTCTGGACATTTGAATTTTACACATGTTTCTACAGGGGATATTTCTTGTTTACATGATACACATTCTGCTTTTGCCATTTAATTAACCTCCAACAGTCTTAATTTTGGATTAAAAAACCTATAGTTTCTTTTCACCACGAATAAACGTACATTTAGAATTCTTACCTTCAATTAGAGAAATAGCTCTCTTGGGAAACTTTCCATTAACAACATAACAATCCAAGTTATATTCAAGTAAAAGCTCAGGTAAGTTTACATCAACTGATGTTTCACTAAAATTCAGTAGTTTTTTTGCATTTATACTTTTTAAAAGTTTCGCACCATCTATAGATGGGTTGACATCATATATACCATCTACATTTGTTACTATTAATATTTTGCTTTTGAGGAGCCATGCTATATAAACTGATAGGGAATCCGATGTCACATCCCATGAGTGTTCAAGCGGATCAAGATACTCAAATAATCGCGAAGGCAGCAATATAGGGAGCATTCCATCATCTATAACCTTTTTTGCATCTTCCATAGAATAAACTGCCTCTGCACCATCTATTTTATCTGCAACAAGCATTCCAAGAATGTCCATGCATAAAATAGCAGTTTTATGGGCAGCTGTATCTGAGAATTTAATATCTGCATCATATTCCCTTAGTTTATTTGCAAGATCGCCTCCACCGCAGATAACTATGGCATTTTTGCCCACGAGTGCTCTGCAGAACTCTATAGCATCATCTGGAAATAAACTTCCACCAACTTTAACTACCCATTCCATGTAATCACACTTTTGCCCAACTTAAAGTTGAGAAAAATCTACGATTTTTCGAACATTAAATCTGTCAAATTCTTTGACAGATTTAAAGTTGAGGAAATACACAGTATTTCCGAACCTTAAAATTTTAAAGCAATTTCAAATCATGAGTTATTTTATCTATCTTTTCATCGTCATCAGGCCCAATACCCAGACATGTCACTGTACCGCTTGGCAGTTCAGTTCTTCCAGCATCCTGAACAAGATAATAAGGGACATCAGAGCGTTTTACTATTTCATATATTTCATAAAGTTCCTTTAAGTCTTTAACTTTAACTACAACTTTCTTTTCGCCGCCTAATTCCCATTTCATAATTTTTCTTTTGTCTGCCCTCTTGAAGGCACCTAAACTTGCATGACAGGATTGGGCTGCAATCTTTCCTTTACCCATCTTTAAATCTGTTCTTATAACCATGACCTGTTTCATATTTTCACCGAATTCAAAAATAAGAATTTTTACGTTGTTTAATTATGATCTAATAAAATTGATATATTATATGTTTAATAATATATGATAAAAGTCTTCTCATGCGAAGTATTGTGCAAATATTATCATTTAAATTATTATGTAATTTTTGATTAAATAAATGGAATTTTTAAAATAAGTTCAACTTAAAATTAACAAGCAATGAAGTATAACCCACGCACATGGAAATGAGCGAAAGTCTTTTTGAAATTTAGATATTAAAATAAAAAGAAAAGAAACCCTACAGAAATTCAATGAATTTCTGTGGCCGTCGAACACGAAGCCCTCAAAATCTATGATTTTGGGGCCTGCAAATCTTCGATTTGCGGTTCAGGAAATCGAAGATTTCCTTCAACGTCAAAATTGAAAATTTTGACAGTGTTCGGTGCGTCAAAATCAAATGATTTTGACAGTATTCGGTGCCCTAGGAAACTATGTTTCCTGGGCCCCGAAAATCATAAATTTTCGAAGAAAAGAAAAATTACTGTACTTTAAAAGTTTTCAGTACCATATTATAATTGGTTTGTTGGCTATCGAAATCTTCTGGTTGTGAATTGAAAACAATGTAATAAATCTTATTATTTTTCTTAAATAGAGTCATTACCTGTTTAGTATCATTTCCTGAAGATCCACTTCCACTGAAAATTATCTGATGGGCCTTTACCCCGTTTACTGTTGTTGTATTCTCTGATAAAATGGCATAACCCATTTTTTTAATACTTGCCTTGTTTAAATTTACAAAATCAGTCAATGATTGAGATGAAGAAGGAGTACTTTGTATCAAAACACCTGTCTGTCCACTATCATCACTAACAGCTACAATTGCAGAAGCAGAACCGCTGGTGAGATTAATTTGATCTGATGATAATTCACTCCAGGCACCAGGATAATTAAAATAAATACCACTTGAGTTATACGTCTTGTTTTGAGTTTCTGATGTACAACCAGATGCAAAAACCACAAGGGCCAAAATAGATATTACTAAAATCGCATATTTTCTCATTGAATCCCCCATTTCATTTATAAAAATCGTTATTATTCTTATTTATTTATATACTTAACCTTAAAACGAGTATCATGTATTAAAGTATCATATAAGATTATACATATATTATACTATTTTAAACAGGAAATATAAAAAATCTGCAGGCTATTAGCCGTCTAAACTACATTTAAAAGATACTGCTTGAAATATTAAATTCAAAAAGAATTTTAAGATTTACTTACTAAAAAATCCCATATAAAATAAAATCCTAATTATCGAATCAACCAAAACCTAAAAAATAATAACGAATTTTAAAAAGATAAAAAGAGATTATTGAATCTTGAAAGAGTTTATGACTATGTTAAAGTTTGATTGTTGGCCATCAAAGTCACCAATTAATGCCCCGCAGAGTATAACATAGGCATTGCCATTTTTTTCAAGCCAGACAACCCGTTCTTCCTTTAAAACCCCATTTACCATAATTTTGTGGACGTTCTCATAACCAGTCAAACCATTTACTTTAATAGTTTTATTAGAAATAGTCTGAAAAGTTGAATCCTGAGCATATTGAGCATATGTATCATCATAAAACTGTTTTAATGTAGAGTTAGAAGATATTGGTACTTTTTGAACTATTACAAGTGTATTTACACTGTTTGTTGGTTTATCTACCGAATCTGGATCTCCAACTCCCACAAGCGCATCCTGTGTTTTAATATTTGAAATTTCCTGCCAGCTACTAGAATAATTAAAGGATATTCCCTTAAAATTATAGGTATTATTACCCTGACTTGTACAACCCGAAGAAAAAACTACAACTGCCAAAACCGCCATTAGAAGAACTGCATATTTTTTCATTAAATCCCCCCATATTAATTATATAAGTATGCATTTACTCCAATTACATATAAACCTATTTTAAACCATTTAAATTGTATTAAAATAGAAAATAGCAATGTGATCATTATTTGAAATAAGAAGAGGCCTTTAAAATTAGAGCTAATTCACCCATTTAGGGGTATGCCAGATAAACAAATATTTTTAATGCCCATATTTTTACTCAAAATTTGAATAATCATCCTATTATATCCCTAATTTTAATAAAAATTCCTAAAAGCAAACATATTTCATAAAAAGCATGAAAATATTAATAAAAATTCAATTAGAGTTAATTTACTGTTATAAAAGTACCGCATTATGCCTTTAAATAAAAGTTTATACCGGTTTTTTAACATACCTATTATAATGTCATATGAATTCGTTCCAGTTTCACTTATAATTATAATTTTGTATGCAATATCATACCTGCTCTATAAAGAAGATGTAATTACAGAGGCGATGCACGCCAAAATATGGAATATAGCGATTTTTATAATAGGTTTAATTCTGGCCGTAATTGGGCTCTTAATTAGTATATTTGCAGAATATGGGATGAGCATCGCTTTAAACGCTCTCCTCGTTTTTTGGCATGTAGAAATTGGTATAGTCCTATTTATAATAGCTCTGTTCCACATTTATCTTCACAGGGACAGGTTTAAAAAAATCACTCTGAGGATATAGTGATACAATGAAAAAAATGTTGATAATTTTACTCATAATTGCTTTTTTAACTCCAGCAACAGCTTATGCTCAAAATAGTGATCAGTCAAGCAGTCAAGGAGACGTCAGCGGCGGCGAAGCCTATAATCCCGACTACAATGTTTTACCGATAGCATTAGCACTAATTATGCTATATTTAATAAGTTACCTTTTATATGACAGTAAAATTTTAAGAAAAGTCCGGTACAAGCAAATATGGAGCATTGTACTTGTTGGGAGCATGTTAATTTCAGGAATCACAGGGATAATACTGGTACTTATAACCGATTACGGGGTGCGGTTTAACCTCAATTTCAATTTACTTTTCTGGCATGTAGAAACAGGCATAATAATGGCCGTTGTATTATTCTTCCACATTCATATTCACCGGAACAAGTTTAAAAGAATTCTAAAGGCCAGATGATACTAATAAAAATCTAAATCTTTGGTAATTCTGCCATGTTAAACCAGAAACTTTTAATTGAATTCATTGTATTTGCAAATTCATCAAAATCAAGAGGTTTAGTGATGTAACAGTTTGCATGATTGTTATAACACTCATTTATGTCTTCTTCTGCCGTTGAAGTTGTAAGAATTACCACAGGTATTCTCTTTAATTCATCATCACTTTTAATTTCTTTTAAAACTTCACGGCCGCTCATTTTCGGTAAATTTAGGTCTAAAATTACAAATGTAGATTTACACTCCCCATTATATTTACAGTTTAAATACAGAAATTCCATGGCTTCTTTTCCATCACGTACGATGTGCAAAACTGCATTTATACTAATCTCCTTTAAAAATTCTTCTATTAATCGGGCGTCTGCAATATTATCCTCAACTAATAAAACAGAGAGTGAACTAATAGATTTAGAGTCCAAATTATCCGTCATTTTATTACCTATTACCCTTTATAATAAAACCCACAATAGAACTGAACTATATTATTATTAATTTAATAATATTTAAACTTACTTAAAAATCTTTGAATTTTATATATAAATTTTTTAATGTTTATTAAGCACTTAACACCTTTTTTATAAGTAAAAACATACTAAAAACCCATATTTTATTTAATTTTATAATTGATGAATTCTTAAATCCGCAAATTGTTAATTATATCCCATATAATCCAAAAAAGTAGTGAAATAATTTAGAATATACTAATTTCAACAAAATTAAAATCATTAATTATCCTTGCCCAATATATCCAACTAAAAAAATAAATAGAGGTATAATCCCCGTTAAAATAAATCACATCTTGGTAACGTTAATTTTTATTCCCATATCTTGAATTCTACCAGGTAACTGACTCATACCATTAGTACTGCCATTTAAGCGCGTTATTTCATGTTCAATATAGATCCTATCTGTTTTATTTGATATGAAAATACCTATCTGAAATGACTTGCCTACACCTTTAAATCCATTTATACTGGGTATATAATAGTATTCCCATGATCCATCTGCTGAATGAGCATTATTTAATTTAATTACAGGCACTATTTCAGGATAGTACTTTTTAGTCATTGAGGGAACTGTATACAACCATATATCCTTATTTTCAGGGATGTTTTCAAATGAACCATATATTACAAACTGTGAATTCACAGATGATCCTGTACCCGGGTTAATAACGCTTACTCCTACTTTATTTAGTTCTTCAATATTTAAAAATCCAAATCCAATAGAACATAGAACTATAATCCAAATAATACCAAGATATATCCCTTGATCCTTCCATGTATCTTTTAGAAACACCATACTGCCTATGGCAATGGAAACTATCAAGATCATCATAAAATAGGAGAACTGTACCGATTGATCAAAACCATTTAAAATTCTTACATAAAAAGTGACGAGGATCACTAGAAGAATTACCATCATGGATATAAACAATTTCGTAACGTTTACAGATTTTTTAAAATCATTTTCAGTTTCTGCGGACTCGTTTCTAGATGAAATAAAATCCCCACTTAAACTGTGTATCCATCATATAAGGTATTACTTTTTATTCCCATATATGCAGTTATTCTCCATTTTCATCTATATTTTTAGTATTTATTAGCAACAAACAAAAAATTTAAGTATTAATTTCAAAATGCATCATTAAACATTCAAAATAAGTTTATAAATTCATTTAATCCATATAACGCCCATGCCCTGGGATTGTATAAATAATGTAATTATATAAGCGTATCTGTAATAAACTACAATTTTTTTAATTCATATATTCAAATTAGATTTAAAGAAAGCATAATTCATACACATAATCGTTAAAAAAAATAATTTGAGACTTACCATAAAAATGGAATAAGCCTGCTTTTTACTTTATTCTGGTAGTCAGAGTATCCTTCCAGATCTTCAACCAGCATCTTTTCTTCCCCAACGATCCTCACTGCAATGATAAAGAGCATCACTACTCCAAGTATAAGTCCATATTTAGAGCCTAAGAGAAGTGGGGTCCCTATAAAGAACAGCGCATCTCCCAAATATAAAGGGTGCCTTACAAACCCATAAACTCCAGTTGAAACTACCTTCTGCTTTCGTTCTGTTTGTATTCTAACTAATGGGGATAAGAAAGTGTTGTCTGTATATGCCCTGTATGAGAAGAAGAATGATATTACAAGTAAGATTCCACCAACAACCTGCAGCCATACTGGGAAGTTAGTGGTCCATGCAAATCTTTGAGCATCCAGCGGCATGATTAAAAACCATGTTATAAAGATCGCTCCAATTATGTACATGAGATATTTATCCCATCCCTTCTGATTACCTGTTCCAGGTTTCATAGATCTTTCTTTAAGTAATTCAGGGTCTTTGCGATGTAAATAAATGTTTCGGGCCAGGGTAAGTCCAATAAACCACAGAGCAAATATCCAACCTCCAATCCAGAACCAGTTTCCTGAAAGGAAAAGAATAAATGCGAACCATATGCAAAGAGAAATAGTTTGCGTTATAATTTCTTTTTTTCCCTCATCTACTGTAAAGCCCTCATAATTCTTTTCAGTATCCACTAAAACGTCTCCATATCAATTTTATAGCCTTTTATTCAAATTTTCAGACTATCAATTTTTAATACTCATTATAGTATTTATTAATACATCGTTAAATATTTTTTCATAAGTTAATAAACACGCCTGTGATTATAGAAATAGATATATAAAATCAGAATTTGTTTAGGGGTTTTTAAGTGTATTAACTATTTATCTAATAATTAAACTCAAAAGAAATTGTTTAAAAAAAATCATTTTTAAATATTCAAAATAAAAAATTAATACTTTTACTACCAAACAAAAGGAATTAACCTGTATTTAACCTTCTTTTTGTAATCTTCATAACCTTCTAATTCTCCAATTAGCGCCTTTTCTTCTCCAATTATTCTTACCACAATAAAAATTCCCATTAATATACCCAGCAAAAGCCCATATTTAGAGCCCAAAAGTAAGGGCGCCCCTATTAAATATGTTATTCCCCCAAGATACATTGGATGCCTTACAAACCCATAAACACCTGTTGAAACAACCTGCTGTTTCCGATCTTTTTGTATTCTAACTTCAGCCGATGCATAGGGATTATCAGCCAGAGCCCGAAATGTAAAGTAAAACCCAATTAATAATAAGATTCCCCCAATAACCTCCAGCCACAATGGGAAGTTAATGGTCCATAAATATCTTTTAGCATCTAAAGGCATGATTACAAACCAGATCATAAACAGGATTAAAAATATAAAAAGCCAGTATTTATCCCATCCCTTTTCTCCGCCTGTTCCGGGCTTTCTAAGTCTTTCAAGAAGTAATTCCGGATCTTTAAAATACAGATAAATAACAGTTGAAAAACCCAGCACAATATACCATATATTAAAAAACCATCCTTGAATCCAGAACCAGTCCCCCGCAAGAACAAGAAGCAGTACTGGAAGTAAAACGATCCATACAACTGAAAATATTATTTGACCAGAACTGATTTTGCTGTTTTGGGCTGCCATCTAAACATACCTCAAATTAAAAATCAAATAAGTACAACAGTTTACTATTAAGTAATATAAACTAAATATTTTTTCATATATCCCGCCGATGATAAATAAAAAAGGAGCAAATTTTAGATAAAAAATCGTTTAAATTTTTATAATAATAAATTTTAAAGCATAAAATAAGGAATAAAGCCAGTAAATGCCATTTTAACTGGCTTTTGCCCTTTGCCTGAGCCTCTTTCCAACCCGAGTAGTATCAATAGAATAAACTTCCAAACCCGGAATTATAACCCTTACAACAGGAATTTCAATTTCTTCTCGGGTAAGGTCCACAAATAGAACATCTTTAAACCCTACTTTTTCTAAAAGATTCATGGACGTTTCAATATCTTCCTTGAAAGATTTTCCAGCATGGTTTTTGATCTCATTCAAATCAATAACTTCTTCAGATTCACCGAACCAGTGCTTATTCATCCGTTTCATCCGCTCATAGCCCGCTTTTCTCATGAAAACTGCCCTAGTGGTGTCTTCTCTTGTACCGTGAATCTGGGTGGCGCGGCTCTGGGCCACTTCAGTCAACGCCCTCATAGCTGCTATTTCAGGGTCTAAATGGGTTCCAACACCAAGTGTGAGTAATGCAGGGTCTTTTAAAACAGTATCATCTGAAACTGCCGCGATTGTGGCCGCTTCAATATCAGATGTTAAATTTACAAGCTTAACATCCACTCCCTCTTTTCTGAATTTGTCCAGGAGTTCCTTGATAAGGGGATTTTCGATGGATTCAAGGTCTATTTCAACCGCCTTTTTTCGCTTAGTTTCAAATATGCTCCATGCATCCCTTTCAATAACTTCCATCATACCATGAAATATAGCTTCTTCTACCCTATTTCCAGATGCAAGTCCATTTGTATTTGATTTAAATAGGCTGGTGTCATTCGAAGTGACATACGGGTGAAATACAGAATTAGCCGGCACCAGATATTCTTTATCGTCCCTTATATTTACTGACTTTACCCAGTTCAATTCTTTTTCCCGCAGATCAAAGGGTAAATTAGGCAGTATAAGTGATTCAGGATCCATGCACCCATCCATTTCTCCAAAACATGCTGAAATTAAATTATTTTTTATGTCATCTTCTGAGAGCTCTGCAGAATATCTCTCAAAAGCTTCCATCATGGCTGATGCTTTAGCCTGATCTTTTGTAGCCCCTTTTCCAGCGTAAATACTTACAGCGCCCTCTGCAGCAGACGGCCTTATTGCAGAATAAACAGGTATCCCAATTCTATCAAGGTGAGTTATTTCAGCCA
The DNA here is from genome assembly GCF_000745485.1 of Methanobacterium veterum. Lineage (NCBI taxonomy): Archaea > Methanobacteriati > Methanobacteriota > Methanobacteria > Methanobacteriales > Methanobacteriaceae > Methanobacterium > Methanobacterium veterum. The sequence continues at coordinate 193,005 of NZ_KN050693.1, read as the reverse complement.
CCCTTGTTACCCCTGCAGCTTTTAATTTACCTTTTACCCAGTTTATAGTTTCTTCTGGAGGCATTGCCCTGTGTGTACATCCGAAATATTTTACTGGAACTTCTTTAAACATAACATCACTTGAAACAGTTCATATTCAAAATTTTATTTTATCTAAGATTCATTAGGTGTTTCCATATCCTTGAAATATTTGCTGTTTTATAATATTAAAAATTATTTAAAGCATGCTGAAGATATTGACACCAAATAATGAATAGGCCAGCAGTATTAACGCCAGTACCATTGAAGCTATCCATATTAAAGGATTCCACCTGAAAATTTTAGCTCCGTCAAGTACAACGAGGGGTATTAAATTGAAAACTGCTAAAAAGCTGTTTATTGTAGCCCCTAAAACAGCCAGCCCTAAAAGATTATATTGTGCAGCTAAAGGCATTGCCATTAAAAACAGCACAGCCAGTATTATATTAGTAGCAGGTCCTGCAAGGGATATTATACCATTTTCCGATTTTTTGATATTATATCCGTGGATATAAACTGCCCCTGGCGCTGCAAATACAAATCCAAAGTATGATGTAATTAAAGCTAAAATTAAACCCTGGAACCACATCTTATATTCTGCCCAGTAGCCGTATCTTATAGCCGTGAATTTATGAGCTAATTCATGCAGCACAAATCCAAACCCAACTACAACCACCATATACCCAAAGTTAGCGATTGTAGCGTCTAGATCGCGTCCATTTATTATGTAATCAAATGCAAGTGATATAACAAGCAGTGAAATTATAATATCTCTGATCTCTCTTGCTGTGAATTTTACCATATTTACTGAATGTAATTTAATATATAAAATACTTTCTACTGCGTCCAAAATTTAATATTTTTACCTTAAATTGAAAATAACGTTTAAATTCTTAAAAAATAGAGACAATATCACCTTAATTAAAATATTTGCTTAAATCCTTTCTTTATACGCTAATTTTGTAAACTCTATTTTAAAAGAAGTTCCATCACATTTATCAAGTGCGATAACACCATTAATCTGGCTGACTAAAATATTGACCAACCTTAACCCCAGTGTTTCTGTATTCTGGAAATCTAAGCCTTCAGGGAACCCAACACCATCATCACTAATTGTAAGTACACATTTTTCCTGATCTAACTGAAGATCCACGCTGATTTTGCCTTTTCTACCATCAGGGAAAGCATATTTTAAGCTGTTGGATATGAGCTCGTTTATAATTAACCCGCATGGAATTGATGTGTCAATATCAAATAGAACACCTTCAAAATTTATGGAAAGTTTTACAGCACTTTGATCAATGGAGTAGGAGCGGAACAGGTGAAAAGTTAGACTCCTTATATATTCTGCAAAGTCTATCTTTGTCAGATCCTCGGACTGATACAATTTTTCGTGGATAAGTGCCATCGATTTAATCCTGTTTTGACTTTCCTTAAATACACCCCGAGCATTTTCATCTTCAATATATCTTGATTGGAGGTTCAAAAGAGAACTTATTATCTGCAGGTTATTTTTAACCCTGTGGTGGATTTCCTTTAAAAGTACCTCTTTTTCGTTTAAGGATTGTTTAATCTGCTTTTCATAGGTTTTACGCTTTGTAATATTATGCAAAATTACCTGGATTGAAGTATCACCCCTGCTTTTTTCCAACAGTGAAAGATGCGCCTCCATCCAGCAAATTTGACCATTTATATCAATTACCTTAAACTCAAAGGGTTCAACAAATTCTCCATTCATTAATTCCTGACCAATTTCTATAAAATCTCTAATATCTTCTTCAGACAGCACACCCAATTCCAAAATGGATTTACCGATAAGATCTTCCCTAAATAAATTAATAAATGATTTAGTTGATTTGTTGATATCAATAATTTCCCCATCAGGAGTTATAAGTATAATAAAGTCTGGGGAATATTCAAATAATGCCCTATATTTCTCTTCACTCTGCATTAGTGCTCTTTCAGCTTCCATACGTTCAGTTATATCCCTTGCAACCATCACTACGTAAAAATTATTCCCAAATTCAACCAGACTTATGCTAATTTCTGCAGGTATTTCCTCCAGACTGCTTTTTAAAAACGTTGTAATAACGTTTCTTCTATCTGGAGTTCCCCTATTTTCCATTAAATCAGAGAATATTTTTTCCATCTGATTTACTTCCCATGGGATTATAAAATCATTTATGGACATATTAAGTATTTCACTTTGAGTATATCCAAGCTGATCCAGTGCAGATTTATTTACATCAGCAATTAAACATGAAGGCATTTCCAAAAGAAAAATAGCATCATTGCTTTGGTCTAAAAGAGCTTTAAAACGTTTTAATTCAGCTATTTGTTGTTGAAGTTCAGGGTAGTAACTTTTATGGACTGAACGTTCTCCCAGGCCAATTATCTTCTCACGCAGTGAATCCCAATTATCAGAAGCATTAGAGGGCATTTATATATCTCCATTATTTAAAAAATTAATTTCTGCATGTTTCATCATCGGTTCAAAGGACATTTGCATATCTCCCTTATTCAAAGAGTTAATTTCCGCATGTTTAATTATGAATTAAATGCACTGCAGCCAATTTAAGAGTTTAATCCATCGTCAAAGTTAATTTAAATATTTCCCATATTCCAAGAGTTAATTTTAATATTTAGTCGCGAATTTAGGTATTTAACTTGTATTTAAGCCTACGATCCAACGTGCATTTACATATCTCCTTTACTTAGAAAGTTATTTATAATAATATTTAATCATGGATTCGCGGCATTAATCTATTAAGCGTACAATCCAGAATTAAAGTGCATTTCTAAATATTTCCTCTATATCTTTCTGCTCTGGCCTACGGGGGTTAGTTACAATACATGAATCTTCCATTGCATTTTTTGAAAGTTGAGCAATATCACTCTCTTTAACTCCCATTTGTCTAAGGGTGTGATCAATTCCAATCGATTCTTTTAAATGCTTTAATTTATGTATAATTGCTGTCTTTTTCTCGATTTTAGTCATTCTGCTGAAATTAATTCCCATCGCTTCACCTATACGCTGATACCTTACAGGTTCTGCATCAAAATTGAAATCAACAACATGGTCTAAAAGAACTGCATTGCATTCTCCATGAGACAAGTCTAAGAAACCACCTAAACTATGTGCCATTGCATGGACAGCTCCCAGACTCGCATTTGAAAATGCCAGTCCTGCTTCCAAACTCCCAAGCATCATATTTCCACGCAGCCCAAGATCATTAGGATTATGAATTATTTTTGCTAAACTTGACCATATAAGGCGTATTGCATTTAAAGCATGAGTATCAGTAAGTGGAGAACTTGCATTGGAAACATAGGCCTCAATAGCGTGAGTTAACGCATCTAAACCCGTACAAGCTGTCAAATAGTTATCCATAGTTGTTGTGGTGATAGGATCAATCAAAGCAACATCTGGAACTACTGCTTTACTGATAATTGATATTTTTACTTTTCTTTTTTGATCCATAATTACTGCAAACTGTGAAACATCTGCTGATGATCCTGCAGTGGTGGGTATACAAATTAAAGGAGGTATAGGGTTATAAACTTTATCCACACCTTCAAATTCAAGTATGTTTTTATTATTAGAACTTACAATTCCAATGCCTTTAGCACAATCTAAAGTACTGCCGCCACCTAGTGCAACTATAGCATTGCATTCTTCATTTTTATACAGTTCAGACCCTTTTATTACATCATTTTCCTTTGAATTAGGCTTAACATCTTTATAAATTTCATATGGAAGCCCTTCACTTTCTAAAACAGGTAGTATTTCATCCAGCCATCCTGCATTGATAATTCCCGGATCTGAAACTATCAAAACCTTCTGGGCTCCGAAGTTTTTAGCGTATCTGCCAGCTAAAAGTCGAGCATCTAAACCAAATACAAGTTCCGGAGCAACAAATTTTCGAAGTTCCATATTTTGAATATCCATAATCTGCCTCTTTTAGCTTGATAATTACTTTAAATCCCTTAAGCTGCCCAAACAAACCATCAAATTAATTAATGCTTAACTAATCATTATTTTCTATAATTCTCTGTATTTTTTCACATATTTAAAAATTACATATGAAACTCCACAATTTATTAATAAATAGGATTATTTTAGCTATAAATTATAAAAAACAGCAGTTAATACTATAATAACGTCCAGACAGTCCATATTCATATAATTAAAGGGAAGAATTTAAATAAATATAAAGAGATAATTATTAATCTACATAAATTATTTTTAAGTTTAAAAAGGGTATAAAAATGGAAGTAAAATGTGAATACTGTCAAATACCTGGTGCTTATGGAAATTTAATTTATGAAACAGAACACTGGATGATTTTCCTTGCTCCAAGCCAGAGATTCCTTGGAACAGGAGTAGTTGTGCTTAAAAGACAGTGTAATAAATTAAGCGACCTGGAAAGTGATGAATGGGAGGAATTTAGGGAAATTGTAGAAAAATTAGAAATCACTTTAACCAAAACATTCAATCCAACACTTTTTAACTGGAGCTGCTTCATGAATAAAGCATACAGGGAGAATCCGCCTAATCCTGAAATTCACTGGCACTTCATACCGCGTTATGCCCACAAGGTAGAATTTGAAGGTATAACTTTTGAAGACCCTGATTTTGGATACATTCCCCAGCCGATAGAAAGGAAAGTACCTGAAGACATCATGGCAAAGCTTATGGACGCGATTAAAGGAAACTTATAACTTTAAAAAATTAACTCAGTTTCTGAAACCACGAAAATAAAGTCTGCGTAAGGAATATATAGCTTCCAAACCAAAAAACAACATTTTTGAGGAAAAATCATGAAAATAATCGACCAAATGCAGAAAGAAAACATAGATACACTACTTATCTTAAACCCAAATAATATAAACTATTTAGCAGGATTCATGCCCTCAGCAGCGTCAATTTTGGTGGTAAAAGATGAGCCTGTACTTTTAACCAACCAGATGGACATGGAAGATGCCATCTTAAATTCAAAAATCCCTGTTGAAGAGCTTAAACCACTAAAAGAACTTAAAGAATCATTAAATGGTGTCATTGGGCTTGAAAGCTCCATGAACATTCAAACATTTGAGAGGCTGAAAAAAGACGCCCCTTTTGAAACCAAAATCACAGGTATTGTTGAGCGAATGAGAAGTGTAAAAACAAATGAAGAACTGAAAAACATTGAAAAAGCACTTGAAATTGCAGAAAAAGCATTTAAAAGTACTGAATTTGATGACGGTAAAACCGAGAACGAAATTGGGGCTGAGATAGAGTATAACATGAGGCTCAACGGCGCCAAAAAAGCTTCTTTTGATACTATCGTCGCGTCAGGGAAACGTTCTTCACTCCCACATGCTGATGTGTCCATGAATAAACTGGAAAGACCCATAGTAATTGATTGGGGCGCCCTTTACAACAACTACTGTTCAGATACCACAAGGACCATTATAGAAACTGAAAGACATGAAGAAATATTCGATATAGTACTTGAAGCCCAGAAAAGTGCAATAGCTGCCATAAAACCCGGTGTTAAAGCCTGCGAAGTGGATAAAGCTGCAAGGGATGTGATTACCGAGTACGGCTACGGTGAATCATTTATACATTCAACCGGCCACAGCGTAGGCCTTGAAGTGCACGAAAGCCCGTCTTTATCTAAACGCGACGAGACAGTGATTGAAAAAGGTATGGTCCTAACTGTAGAACCTGGTATTTACCTGAAAGATGACTTCGGTGTGAGAATTGAGGACATGGTATACGTGACAAATAAGGGACGTGTTTTAAACAAGATTGATGCAAAAATAAATGTTTAAAGATGATTATTGCTAATTAAATACCCTTTTGAAATAAAGATATTATTTAATAACTTTTTCAACTTCTTTTTTCGCTTCCCTGGCAGGTTCAAAGTCAGGGTTTAATTCAAGGACCTTTTTATAACATTCCAATGCTTCACCGTACTGACAGAGCTGTTGATTGGTCTTGCCTTTATAATAATATATTTCTTCTACTGGGAGCATAGTGCTCCTTGACGGTTTTTTAATTAACCATTTATTTAATGCCTCTTTCTGCTTTTTATCCTCAAATTTGTATGAGAATAAGTACGCGAAGATATAACCCACTAAAAATATTATGAATAAAAAAAACAGCCAGATATAACGGAAATGAGACTGAAGAAGCACTGGTATAAATGTAATAACTGCAGCAATTCCACCCATTACGTATAAGCAAAACCGCACATTATTTGAAGTTTTCCTCTCTTTTTGATGGGATTCCTTCTTAATCGGATGTCCGCAGTAGTAGCATCTCGTTGATTTTGCACTTATCTTATTTCTGCAGTTAGGACAGTATATCCAACCCATTTTATCATCTCTAAAACTTTAATTTAATATTAAAATCCAGAACTAAAAATAAAAAAGAAATTAGTACCGGCCTGTTTTAAACCGGAACGTATACCCTGCAGCTAAACTGTTGCCTGCACTGTCTTTTACTGCAGATATCGGAATATAAACCTGATACCAGCTGTAGGCATATCTTTTCGAAGCCATTTTAATATAAAGGGTGTTTCCCAAAATTGATTTGCTGATTACAACTGTTTTTCCTGTCTTTAGGTTTTTAATGTAGATTTTAGACCAGTTAATACTTGATTTAATGTTTTCACTGAATTTGATTTTGATTGTGGCTGTTCTTGAAACCCCAACGGCACCTGCTTTTGGAGCAGTCAGAACCACCTTTGGAGCTGTTTTATCAATTGTATAAGTGCATGTTTTATGTGCAGAAGGGTTTCCTGCAGCATCAACTGCATAAAACTCAAGCTTGTTAGTTCCTGAATTATTTATGGATACCTTTCCTTTGCCTGTGAAAGTGTGCCAGGATCCTCTGTTTATCCTGTAGTAAATTTTTGCATTTGATTCGCTTGAAAGGGTTACATTAATACTGCCCGCTAATCCACCAGTTGGAGTTGCAGTTACTACAGGGGCTGTTTTATCGATTGTATAACGGTAAGTTGTATGTTGAGATGGATTACCTGCAGCATCCACCGCGTAGAATTCAAGCTCATTAGTACCCACACTACTTATTACAACTGTTCCGCTGCCTGTAAAAGTTTTCCATGAACCGCTGTTTACCCTATAATAAATTACAGCATTAGATTCACTTAAAAGATTTACACTAATGCTACTATTGGATAAGCCTTTTTTTGGGCTTGCATCCACTACAGGAGCTGTTTTATCAATTACATAACTGTACATTGTAGGATTTGAGGGATTACCTGCCGCATCAACAGCATACATTTCCAGATCGGTAATTCCTTCACCGCTTATTAAAACAGTTCCAGAACCTGTAAAAGTGCTCCATAAACCATTATTTACCTTATAATAAATAGTCGAATCCAGTTCACTTGAAATAAGAACACTAATTGAATTTTTAGACAAAGGAACACTTGAAGGTGTTACTGATACTGCCGGAGCGGTTTTATCAATTATATAAGTGCATGTTTTATGTGCAGAAGGGTTTCCTGCAGTATCTACCGCGTAAAACTCCAGACTGTTAATTCCTTCAGCATTTATAGATACTGCACCACTGCCAGTGAATGTATTCCACGAACCGCCGTTTAATCTATAGTGGATAGTTGAATCTGGTTCACTTGAAATAGCAACATTAATTGAATTTTTAGACAAAGAAACACTTGAAGGTGTTGCTGATACTGCTGGAGCTGTTTTATCAATTATATAAGTGTATGT
>NZ_KN050693.1:50569-183869 GCF_000745485.1 Methanobacterium veterum | reverse complement strand
GTACCATCGTTTCCAATGGTTATATCCGAACCTATACCTAATTTTGCGGTGTAATTCCATTTTTGCGTTCCATCAGGATTTAACGCATACAAATTCTTATCTGCACTTCCAAAGTATATGGTTCCATCATCACCAATAGCGGGAGCCGAAAATATTAAACTTCCCGTAGTGTAATTCCATTTTTGTGTCCCATTAGGGTTTAACGCATACAAATTCTTATCAAAATTTCCAAAATATATGGTTCCATCACTGCCAATAACAGGGGCCGTAAATAATCTACCTCCAGTTGTGTAATTCCATTTGGTGGCATTTGTCTGCGGCCCGTTATACTGCGATTGACCAGTATTATTCAAATCATGCCCACTTTTAGGCCATGATGAATTAGCCAAACCTGCTGCTGATACGGCGTTGCACAGTATAAGCCCTAAAATAAGGGTTAATATTAAAATTAATGCCTGTTTTTTAAATTTTACATCCCCTTTATAAATTACTCGAAAATCCCCATCCAAAATTAAAAATTTTGCAGTTTCACTCAATTTTTAATAAATTATGTTCTTTGGTAAGGGATAACTCATTTATAAATTTTATTAAAAATTTATATTAAAAAACATATAAGTTTTGTAAATATGTAATTATTTTAACGCTTAAAATTTGTTTTTATGTTAAATAAATCCATAATTATTTAAATAATTAAAAAATAAAGATACATTAAATTTTAATTCTTATTTAAATGATAAAAAAAATTAAATATAATTTTTAACCTTAAAAATTTTGATATTAAAAGAATTAATCAACATTTAAATGTTAAAATTATTTCAGGCAGATTTTTATTTGTTTAAGATAATCTCAAAGATGCAATTTCTCCTTTTTTCCATATGTGAAATTATAAAGATATAAATAGTCATGAAAAATTAATACAGAAAATAGGGGAGATTAATTATGAGATTACATCCAATAAAATCTATAATTCTAGGAGCAGTTATAGCTATAACTCTTCTTGGAATTTCAGCACTGGTATTTTATAATTCATTGGCTTTTGGAATTCTCAATTTCGTCGCACCATTAATTGGCGGGTTTATAGCCACTTATTTTACCAGTAAACGAATGGCAAGGTATGGTGCTTGCGCAGGAATTATATCTGCAGCGGCATTTGTGGCTTTTGAATTTATTTTAGGAAATATAGGGGAAGACGCCATCATAATTATGTTTATATCTTTTTCATTCATATTCGGAGTTATTGCAGGCCTAATCGGCATTATTGGCGGAATAATTAGTAACAGAGTACCTATTGGAAAAAAAGTAAATAAGATCATGCAGGGAAACAGAGTTATTTACTGCCCCCAATGCGGGTTAAAAAATTGGAATTCTAAATTATGCAAATCGTGTGGTGAGAATTTAGAAACTGGAAAAAAATATCTTAAAACTTCCAGCTATAAGCTAATTGGTTTTTACGTTGTTTTGTTAGCAATGGCCTTAACTTACTTTTCAGGATATTACAACCAGTATTACTGGCCTTTTACTGTATTCTTTTTCATATGCTTCGCAATACTTGCAGTCTGCGAGCCCGAACCTGATTTACACAACAAAGCCCGGCTTACTTTTAAATACTGTCCAACATGTGAAAATGAGAAATACAATAATAAATACTGTATAAAATGTGGGTATAACATAGAAGACGTTGTAGGATGCTTTAAAACAGGTGACAATGACATTGAGATGAATAAAAACTACATAAGAATTTATCCCAAGATTTATCTTGAACATAATGATGGAATGCCCAGTCGTTTAGCCCCTAAAACTTTTACCATAGATAAAATCGAAAATCTCAGGTTATCTTCCTGTGAAACTCTTTTATCAAGTAAACCCTGCTTGATATTTGATTATCTGGATAAAAAATGCGAACGCCCTGCTGTTAAAGAAAGAGGTAACTGCATAGTTAAAATCAAAATAGAGAAGAAAGATGAAAGTAAAATGAATAAAATATTGAATACTGGAATTTACGACGGTTAGTTAACCTACAGATCATTCATCTTCTTTTTTAACCGAAAAAGTGACTACCTCACCTTACTGGATACATCACTGTCCCAGATGATTTTATCCCTTTTTTTAACCTTAAAACATAAAAAAATAAATATATATCAACGATTAATACAAAAAAATAGGAGATATATTTTATGAAAGTTCATCCAGTCATTTCGATAATTTTGGGGATAATTGCAGGCATTATATTACTTATAATTTCAATAAAATTGTTTAGTGGAAATGCGTTGGTATCGGCAGCCACAAATTTTGCCATATCTATAATTGGAGGATTTATAGCTACTTATTTTGCCAAAGAAAAAAAAATACGATATGGAATTTATGAAGGAATAATTCTCTCAATTATGTTTATCAGTTTAGTGTCACTAATCCATACAACTTATATATACTTCTTAATTGCGTTAGTTGGTATAATTTTTGAAATGCTTTTACCTGCAACTATTGGTGGTTTCATTGGGAAAATGACAGAGGGAAATAACAGAAAATCATTCAAAATGAAATATTTAAACAGAAATCTTCACCCAATCATCACAATTATAGCTGGAATTTTAGTTACTATTGTCCTTATGAGTCTTTTTGGTTCTTTTCATCTAAAAATTTCTATGGGAATAACCTATTTTTTAATGGCAACAATCTTCTTTGCTGCCGGAGGGTTTGTAACCGCATTTTTAGCTAGAGAAAAAAAGATGCTTTATGGAATTTATGAAGGAATAGTTGCGGTTATATACACCATCTTAGCAAGATATATTGGAATAATAATGGGTTTAAATACAACTGTAGATTATTATCTTATAATTGGAGCAGTTATAGGGTATTTTTTAGCTGCAGCTATTGGCAGTTACCTTGGAAAAGCAGCTGGTGAATATTTAAAACCATGTCCTGATCTAAATAAGTAACATATATAATTGGAGATTAAGCAGTAAAATGCAATTTCTAACAGAATTTGACTAATTAAATTAAAAAACGAGGCAAAATTTAATGAAGAATAAAGGAAGAAAGTTCTTAATTGCTGTAGGCGTTCTTTTCCTAATTGAATCTTTGCTGACTTTTTTAAGTAATGGAATACCTTCACAACTGTTGCATAATACATTTTTTGGTGTTTCACTTGTTTTAATGGGCATGTCTGGCATATTTCAAGATTATGAGTACTTCATATTGAATAAAAGTTCTTATATTGCCCTATTAAGCTTGACCATATATAGCTGGACGATAACTGCATATATCTACTTATTTAAACCGGTATTTACAATTGGTCCTGATTTTTACATATTTGCCGTACTTTTAATATTTTTGACAGCAATAGCTGCTTTTGGATACAAGAAGTTCAGAGAATATCAAAAGGCAGTAGAACCCTATGAAAAAACGCTTAAAATAAAACCTACAGATGTTACTGCGTTAAATAATAAAGGCATTATTCTTGCAGGATTTAAAGCATACCCCCAAGCAGTGGAATGTTTTGATGAAACACTCAAAATAGATCCTGAAAATGTTCAAGCCATGTACTGTGAAGGAAATGTACTTGCAAAAATGAAGATATATCAGACTGCAGTAGAATATTATGACAAAGCCTTAAAACTAGATTCCAACAACATTGATATATTAAATAACAAAGGTAATGCCCTTACAAAGCTTGAAAAATACCCAGAAGCTGTTGATTGCTATAATGCTGCCCTTGAATTAGACCATAATGATGTTAACGTATGGCATAATAAAGGAAATGCCCTTCAAGAACTCAGAAAATGCAAAGAAGCATTAGAATGCTATAGAAAGGTACTGGAACTAGAACCTGATTTTGAATTCACTAAAAAAGCTAAAAACATCTTAAAGATTAATAAATGAAAATGAGGAAGATTTAAATATTAAAACAGGATATTAAAACATGAAAAAAGTTAAACCAACATCCAGGAACATAGCATCTGTAGTGATATTTGTTATTATAATAGTTACTGTAGATTACCTGTTCCTCAGGCATCTATTCTGGAAAAGGCTGTTTGTTAATATCTTGATTTTTGTGGTGTATCTGGTCATATTTTTAAAAGTCATAAACAAATGAACAGCCGTAAAACATAAAAAAGGCAGTTTAATAAATTTTACTTTGAGATGCCGTTTACTGCAGATATCAGCAGAAAATGCCCATTTTTTGCAGCTGTTCTTTTTAAATAACAGTCCCTTCGTTTATGTGCCGCTTGCCGCAGCTTGGACAATCCCAGTATTTGTCGTCGCTGTCTTCCATTTCAATTACATCTGCAACGCCTTTATAATCACAGTTATCACATACTGCTAATTTTTTAACCATACCACTCGTCCCTTAAATGTGTTTTATAATTTAAATCCATTAATAATTTAGAACGTTATTTTATTTATATCATTTATAAATCCAAATAGTATTAAATAACTGCAATTCCAGTTACATGTTTATTTTGGGCAGGTTTTTACGAATCGATACTTGTTTTCAAGATATTCTATTGATTGATGCAGTATAGTTATTAAAATTTTAAACCAGTGATTGCTAGCTATAGATTTATTTAATCTAAAAAAATAGAGAGTTTAGTTTAATAAATAAAAAAAGTAAAGAATATTATTTTCTTTTTGAAGCCACTAAACCGCTTAAAACCATTAAAACTGCCATTAATAGATAATTTAAAGGAATACCTGTTTCCTGGAGCCCTATTGTTTCTGTTGTTTTGCCTGCGGCGTTTACTGTATTGTAAGTTCCATTACTTGATTCATTTCCATTACTATCATGATTCGGTGATCCTAAACCTAGACCAATGGGTTCTCTCAACCATTTACTAACTTGCACATTGTAAAGTTGACTGGAAGATGGACCTGAGCTTGAACCCCACCAGTTGTATTCAGCAGCTACAGTACCCATATTATAAATTTCAGTACCAACACTTGCCGTGTTACTAATGAAAGAACAATCCCTCAAATTAATATAGCTTCCCCTATCATTATTAAATACCGCACCACCATAAGTTGCACTGTTACCCATGAAAGTACAGCCGCTTACAATGTTAATACGTCCACCATATCCCTTTTCCCAATAATATGTATTGGCAATAGCGCCGCCATCAGAATCACGAGTCCCTGTTACAAAATTATCTGTGAAAGTACACCCATTCATATAATCAATAGTCCCCTGATTGCAGATAGCACCACCAGCACCAGTACCTCTTGGATTTATTGCAGAGTTACCGGTGAAAGTACATCTAATGATATAGTCAATAGTCCCTTTATTCCAAATAGCACCGCCAATAAATGCCGTGTTACCAGTGAAAGTACAACCACTCAAACCAGTAATAGTATCCAGGTTGCAAATAGCACCGCCGCCCATAACATCTCCATATTCACTTGCATTATTACCTATGAAAGTACAACCCGCAATATAACAGGTGCCCAAATTGTAGATGGCAGGATATCTGTTTCTTTCAATACCTATAAAAGTACAATTTATAATATAGCAACTACCTCTCGAATTGAAAATAGAAGGGATATTATAGTAATCTTTTTTCATTGTTAAATTTGTAACTGTAAAATTAATAGATGCCGGAATATAAAATGAACATCCATTTAAAATAGTACTTTCCTGGCCTGCACCTACAATATGAACATCTTTACTGATTGAGAAGCTGCTTAATGTGTAAGTCCCATTTGCAATATAAACGGTCCCTCCAGGATTAGCATTGTCCAGACCTTTCTGTATAGTTTTATACGGATTATCTAAAGTTCCAATACCAGTTGTATCACTTCCTATAGGAGATACATAAACACTGTCCATTCCTAACTGGAAGTTCGCTGTCCCTACTAATTTATTATTTACAGTAACTGTTTTACTGGCGGATTTATGTCCAGGATAACTGGCTGTAACTGTGAAAACTTTATCTGCACTCTGAAAGTTTAGAGTGTATGTACCATCTGCCTTTGTAGTTGTACTCGCTAATTTAACCCCATTTTTAAAAGCTGTGACTGTAACACCTTGAAAATTATCCCCATTTGAACATCTCTTGACATTACCCGAAATCACAACACTTGTATTTACTGAAGCAGTACCTGTATTAACGGATAATTGTGTATCATTATCATTTACTGCGGCTGCTGAAACAGTGCAGCCGGTTATAGCAATAAAAAGCAGTGTAATTGTTATTAATATTATTTGTCTTTGAATCCTTTTCACCTCCAAAATTTTTTTTAACAAAAATTTTGTTGTTCAGAAAATACACAGTATTTTCTTCAACCCATTTGCCTATAACAAAATGATTAGTATTCTAAGCAAATAACATAAATACTTTTCTCATAATTAGGCACTGTGAATGTTTTAGTTAGATATATTACTAAAATAAAGCTCAATTAAATAGCATTATAATTTAGAAGCTGTAAATTTAAAAATAATATTTAATATGCATTTTACTGGCATAATACTACAATATATGCTAATAATTTAATTATAAAGTTATTGTGAAGATTTAAAGAAATATTAAATTAAAAATTTTAAATTAATTCAATAAAATCAGACCCTAAAAAAGTAACATAAAGCTCATTCTTATTTTTTTCCTCAATTAAACCCATTGACCTGAGATCCTGAATATGCTGGTAAAGTGGCCCTTCAGATTGTTTTTTGGTGTGCCTTTTAAATTCTTCAACAACCAGTCTCTTTTCAATTCCAGGATTTTCTTTGATCCAGTTCATTATATTCTTTTTCTTAGCCCCAAAGAAACGACCTTTAATTATTGGCAATTGAATCATTTCTGGATAAATTTTAACCGGGTTAATTGTTCTAAATTCACATATAATCCACAGCAGGTATAGACCAAATACATCAGGTTTTATGATAGTGCAGTATTCCTTATTTTTCTTAAAAATAGGTGTTATTATTTTAATGAAACTTTCAAGACTTTCATCCATTTCAATATGTTCTACTGGAATCCGGCCGATTTCAGATATATACAACAATATTTTATTGAAATTTAGTTCGATTAGAAATAGATTTATATCCACGCCACCCATATTACTAATAGATATCTTTATATTAATCTTATCTGAATAATGAATTGATGACTGACATTGATTTAGAAAAAGTGATGCAGACTTTAGCAAATACTCCAAAAGATCAGATCAATCTCACATATCATACCCTTGACAAGATAAGTGATAGGGATTTAGCCGAAGATTGGATTTTTGAATCTTTAAACCGCAAAAAACCTCAAGGCATACTTAAACAAGATTCAAACAAATTCAAACTGCATTACAATCATCCGGCGAAAAAGGGATATGACCTGATTATCGTGATTGCAGTTATCAGTTCTCCCAAAAAAATTATAAGAGTAGTAACAGCATATGAACAAACGGTAAAAAGAAGGCTGCGAATATGAGTAAAACATTTAAACTGAACAAGGATTATGACGTGCAGAACGACGCATTATACCTTCACATTAAAGAGGATTATAAATATAAAGAATCTATCGAAATCGAAGACAATATAATAGTCGATTTTGACGTTAATTACTCCCCTGTTGCCTTAGAAATATTAGACGCATCTAAGACTTTAGATGTAAGTAAATTTTCACTGAAAAATCTCATTAAATGGGACATGATCATCAAGATAACTGAAGATTCCATTATTGTAGACGCTTCTTTTATGGTTCCAGTAAGGCAAAAACAAATAGAAAAGCCTATTGTGGCCAAAACCGTCAATGATATTAACCTGCCTCTGATGCAGACTCATTTTGATTTGGCGGCGGCATAAATTAATTCAATTTTTTATTTTAAAATTAGATTATTTTTCATCTTCTTTAGCAGCTTTAACTGTAATAGTCACTCCTTTATCCCCAATATCTGCATTCCAGATAAGTTTATCGCCCCATTCTAGCCCTAACATTTTCACAATTTCACGAGGGATAATGACTCTACTTGATTTTCCTTTCACGTCTGCTTTTCCAACCGTGCTTTCGTATTTTAGTATCATTATGAGTCCTATATCATGTATTGTATATAAATATCCCTTTTTCATGTATATTAGAATGCATATTAATATGCATGATATCATACATGAAAGCTTTATATAGGTTAGTTGTATACTATACTACAGTTAATCATACATGATTATATGTATGAAAACAAGGGAATTGAATTCATTCAAAATACAACGGCGGTTTAAATGAAACCAGAAAAAACCAATTTGGTACGAATTGGATACAATAAAGAGAAAAACAGGTATTTTGCGACCTTCAAGATTTTGGGCCTTAATGAAAACGAAATTGGGAAAATTATAAGTTACGTTGAAAGGTCAAAATCCCCAGAAGACCGTAAGATCTACATAAAAAACTGTAATGTCTATGTCACAGACCTTTTTGAGGCAGAATTATTTGAATCAATGTATCCTAATATAGTTGAGGCTGCAAGGGAAGGAATAGTTCCTGAGAGAGTGGAGCCTTCTGTTTTAGGTGTTGAAATTGGTTTGTGCTTGATGGAAGAGGATGTTGATTTTTCAGTGAGGAGGTGGATAATTTAATTGAGAAGTGTGAGGTTGATATGAGTGATAATTAAGTTGATTTTGAAAGTATTAGATATCAAATACAAAAAAACTTTTTAATGTGTAGATCTATAGTATTGTAAAATTACAATAATTGTATTGCAAAAATGCAATAATTGTATTGCAAAAATGCAATAACTATCAAGTTATTAAGTGATCTGATGAAAGATAACACTATCAAAGTTATTATAGGCTTATTAAATAATGGCTGCAATAAGACAAACATTAAGCAATTATCTCAAGATATAAATATGAATTATTCAAATGTTTACCGTATTGTGAAGAGGCTTCATAAAACTAAATTAGTTTCATTGAAGAAGTATGGTGGGGCTTATGAATGTCTACTCTTGAAAAAAGTAAATCCATTAATATTTCATGCCGAATATTTGCGTTGTAAAGATTTATTAAAAAAGAATAAAGACCTTAAGATCATACATTTGAAATTAAATTCATTAAAATTTCCATTCATCTCTTTAATTTTTGGATCTTATGCCAAGGGAACTACATCCAAGTTATCTGATATTGATTTAATGATAATCTCAGAAAAAGGGAGAGAAAAAGAATTTGAAAAGATAGTAAACTTGTTACCTTTAGATATACACCTTATAACATTAAATTTTGATGACTTTTTGTCTATGGCTAAGAATAGCGATTTTAGTGTTGTATCTGAGGCATTAAAATCCAATATAATACTTTTTGGTATTGAAGATTATTATAGGGTGTTGGAAAATGTTGGATGTTAAAAGAATAGAAATAGCTAAGCGAAATTTTAATCAAGATATAAAAGATGGTTATATAAGGAAACAAAGACCTGATGATAATTTAATAAATGCTTTGAAGAATAATGCAAATGAAAGTTTAGGTGTTGCTAATTTTCTATTTGAAGAAGATATTTCTCCTTTGTGGGTAATTGTATCCTCTTATTATTCTATGTATTATATGTCAAATGCTGTTCTAAACAAACTTGGTTTCAAGGTTGGTGATCAAATATCTCATAGAGTAACTGCTGATGCTTTAATTGTTCTTGTGAGAGATAAATTAAAAAGCCGTATTTTACAAGATTATGATAAAGCTAAAGAGGAATATGAAGAAATAGATAATTTAACTGATGAAATTATTGAACTTTACGATCTAGAACATAAAAAAAGATTAAATTCCCAATATGTTATGGGATATGAAGTTAGAATATCAAAATCAAACACTTCATTGAACCGGGCTAAAAAATTTGTTTTAGAACTAGAAAAAACCTTATTAGAGCTTTAAAACATGGCAAGCTTCATCCAGTTTTTCTAGAACTCACAAAAAGTCTTCTTAGGTTCAATATTTACTTAAATTCATTTTTTACAATTACGCTTTGAAACAATTAATATTCTTCTAAAAATTAAAAGTTAATTTTCTATTTCATAAATCTCTACAATTATACTATAAAATTGCTGAATTGGTTTATTAATTATAATAGATTCAAATTTTCTACCATTTAAATCCATTTCTATAGCTAATTTTTTTGCTATATCCTTTGAAACAAAACCAAGTTGAATATTTTCATACATTAACTTGATGCTGTAAATATCATAGAGATTATCAAAATCTCTTTCAAGTTTCAATATAGCTCCGACTTCAATTTGATTATATAATTCAACACGACTTTTTTCATAAACAATTCCTTGAACATAGCATTCTATATTTTCAAACGTATCTGAACTCCATTTTTTGAAATTCAAATTGTTAGAGGTATATAAAATATTTTTAATTTCATATTCTGAAATATTAAGATCATCTATATCAAATAAATTTATATTTGAGAACCATTTAATAAATTCTTCAAATTTATAATCCCCATCATATTCATTAGCAAGCTCTAAACAGGCCTCTCTTGTATTAACCCCTATAGTTTTAGACATACATGCAATAGGTTCATTAAGACCATGTTTAATAAATGCAGGCAAATTTTTAATATTCTCTGGTAACTCTTCAACTTTTTTGGGCATATTATCAAAATTCATGTTTAAATGATATATTAAAATAAGTAAAAATACCGTAACTCCCCAAGGGTACCTGTATTCTAAAAATTGATTGATATAAAGTTGCATTTTTCCGTCTAACTCACCATTTTGTGAAAAATTAGTATTCCAAAAATTATTAAGTTCAACTATGGATGCTCCCTTAATCCATTTGTTTACAAAAAGATTTAATTCCTCTTTATTGCCTTCTAAAATGGATACTTCAAATTTATCGTCATTCATTTCGTATATATCTAAAAATACAATCATAATACATTTTAATAAGTGTTTATAATCGTCGTTCTCGATTATTAACTTAAGTTTCTCTATATTACTTTTAATAGAGTCAGAGATTTTAATGCATGAAGATAAATGGAATCCTGTTTTAGAATAAATTTCTCTTAACTTTTCATCTTCTATTTTTGAATAGAATTTTGTTCCAATACTCATTATTGAATTGTTAAGTAAATCTAAACTATAGTTTTCATTTTCTAATTGTATTTTAAATAAACTATGACCAATAAAAGATTTTATAAAATTTTCATCTACAGTATCAACCGACTCTTCCATTAATATATTCAACAAAGATGGTTCTATTAACACCTCTAATTTTTCATTAAAAATATCTTCACTTATTCTATCTTCAAATAAATCTTTCACAAGTTTAAATATTTGACTTTTTACAGGTTCTATATTATTTTTATCAGTGTATTCTTTAAACAGTTCTTTATCTTTTTCATTTAGATTTAAAAATATCACTTGTCCTTCAGTTTCTTTACCTGCTCTTCCTGCTCTACCAACAATATTCCAAAAATCTCTTATACTAACTTTTTTGTCTTCTCGTGGATCTATTTCCAACGAATGGATTATTGCTGTTTTTATGGGGAAATTTATACCTTGACCGATGGTATTTGTTGAAATTAGTATTTCAAGCCTTTTTTCTCTGAAGTCTTTTTCTATCGACTTTCTAACTGGTTCAGATAATGGCCCGTAATGGATTCCAATACCTCGCTTAAGACATTTAGTTATAATATGATTTGTTCCTAACCATTTATTTACCATTTCAATAGATTCTAAATTATTTCTATACTTAAAATTAGATTTAATATTTTTAGAAGCCATTTCTTTGTATTTTAATGAGTTAATAAATACATTTCCAATAGATTCCGCCCAATTAGGTCTAGAAGTGAATATAAGGACATTTCCATCGTCAACAAATTTGTAAGCAAGTTCAGATACAGCATCTGCCCTAGCAGTTTTATTTCTTGGGAATCTTCGAGTATTCATCCGTTGGGTTTCAGGATTTAAACAGCGATATACGTTTTGTTTAATAATATTTGGCAAAAACAAAGATTTATTACCTTCTACCTTCTCATCTGGAAATGTTATTTTTCCCGATTTTTGAACGGGATACCATTCATATACGCCTATTAATTTCCTTGTGGGTTCCCATTCTCTCCCATATATTTTGGGAGAGGAAATTACATTTTCAGATGTACCTGAAAGCCATTTTGAGAATTCCATTGCATCATTTTCTGACATTACTGCGGAAATAAATAAAAATCTTGTATTTTCGAGTTTTTTTCTTAATTTAACAATTAATAATTCTAGTAATGATGATCTTTCATCTTCATTACCAATTATATGGCTTTCATCAGTTACTATTAATGAAATATTTTCAAAAAACTCGGGTTTAAGTCTATAAAGTAAATCAATTTTTTCAGGAGTAGTAACTAAAACATCCGCATTTTCTACCAAAAAAAGTTGATATTCATCTACTTCATAAGTACCAGATGCGCTAGATACTATAAAACCAAGCTTCCCTAATCTATTAGACAGATTTTCCTCGATTTGAGTAGTTAATGCCCTAAATGGAGCAATATAAATACATTTTGAATCAGGATTATTAATTAAAGAATTCACAATCATGATTTCCGCTATAAAAGTTTTTCCGGCGCTTGTCGGCATCTGTATAATATAATTATTATTATTTACTAGTACACCCGTTTTAATGGCATTCAATTGTGATCTCCAGAATTCAAATACAGATATTCTTTCATTATCCTCATTAATTTTATCTGATTTATAAATGTCCATTGATAAAAGTTTTAAATAGTTATTCCAACGCGGGTTTAATATGTCTATTTGACTACCCATTACATCCCATATATTTCTATTTTTAAGTAACATTAATCTTGTTTTAAAAAGCCCTACAATATGGGTTAATAACACATTACCACTATGAAGTGCGTCTTCATAGCTTTCTATGACTTCATCCAAATATTCTTCATCATAACCATTTAAGATAAATTCACATAAAGAATTAATAGAATTTATATAATTCTTAAAGAATTCATCATAATGAGAATAAAAATTATCAATATTATTTAGTTCAAAATGTTTAATTTCCTTGGATAATAAATTAATTTTCTTTTGTAAAAATAATTGTATAGTTTTTAAAACTTTATTTTCATATTTTAGAAGAATATCCGATTCATTTTCATATAACGAGTAATAACTCTTAGAATTCACTAATTTATCAATCAAACATTTAGCATTTGCTTGATAGCCTGAAATATCGTAACATAAACTAGAAAGTATCAAAGAATATTCTTTGTCATAAAATTTACTAACATAATATAAATTTTCGTATATTTCAGCAGCAATTCTGAGTGATTCTATCCCTACTTGGCTTTCAGGATTATTTTCTAGCAAAGTAGCGCCTTTAGATGATAAATACAACGCATACCGCCATAAATATTTTTCACTAAATTTTTCTTTAAAGTGAGTATTAATCTTTTTAGCAAAAGTTTGACTAATATAATTCCTTAATTCAACGTTATTATCTAATATATCTTTCAATTCACTCTCTTTTTTAAGTAAATACTCTTCCTTATCCATAAACTATTTCCTCAGCGGCTTTTGGGACTAATAAATAAGTACTATCAATTAAATTTTTCATAGAATCAATTAAAACAATATTAATTGTCAAATTAGGAAGTTCATTTATTTTCTCATTATCAAATACTTCTAAACATTCTTCTTTCCATCTTTCTTTTTCAAAAACAAAAAATATATGAAAATCTCTAGAATAAGAATTAGGATTTACTATAGCATTATCAAAAATATCCCTCATTTCATATTTATTTGGGGCATCATTAGGTAACTCTTCTATTCTTTCAGACATATATTCTATCATTTCTGGAAAATCAACATTATTTGAAGATAGACCTGTAAAAGCTTCTATAGCTAATTCTTTAGATTTTTTGGGAGATACATACACCGTTTTTGATTTAACCTCTGAAAAAACAATTGTTGGCATATCATCTAAAATCTTGCAAGCGACTACATCTGCTTTTCCCCGCATAGATTTATCTGGACTTTCCTTAAATCGTAATTTATAAACTGGAAGAAAACAGTCATTCATTTTCTCTAAAATTTCAGCAGATACAATTTCTGCCCAGATAGACTGTCTCGGACTATAATTTGCATTCTCAGGAGGCAATTTCAAGTTTAATATATGATTTTTCAAGTCCACAGTTGGCTTGTCATTAAATACTCTAATTAATTTACTTGGATTTGTTAAGTGTATTAAAACCTGATTAGCTAAAAATTCCTTTAAATCATTTATATCAACAGAATTATCTTCAGTTAAGTCAAAAATGAAAAGTTTAGGATTATCTGTATACCGTTCATCTTTTTTAAGCCAGTTATTTATCATTATTAAAAATATTAACAAAATAAGTTATATAAATATTTGTTCATTGATTAATCATTGTAATTTAACTTTAAGTGAATTTATTTAAATTTTTATGAGTATAAAATACTTATTTTGATTTTATTTCAATATTATATCCTAATTTACCACTAGTTATATTTATAGGTTTAAAATAGTATAATAAATGAATTATAGCCTAGTTTATCATATCATTAAAAAAAAATAAGGTTAAAATATATATTATTCGGATATTTATGATATAAATCATCTAGGCATGAAAAAAATATATGAGGAAATTAGAGAAAAAATTAATTGTAGATTAAATTTTAAACTTCGTTATAGTCGAGTTTAACGCACTAAAATTAAGGCGGATAAAACCCATCCCGTTCTTTCTTATACCCCAACCATGCAGATAACATATGGTCCTCAATCATGTATTTTTTATCTGCGTGAGACAGTATGCCCTTATTTTTTATTATATTCACATATTTTGCAAGCGTTTTATTGGAAAAATCTACTCCGGCCAGTAAATCACTCCAGCTTAATGGCCCGTTTTCAATAAGGGTTGTAATGATGTCTTTTTCTTTATCTGAAAGTGTGGCCCATACTGCGGTCCACATAACAGCAATCTGTTCAATCTTTTCATAGAATGTCTGGATAACCAGTTCCTCATCATATTCTACATCTCCAGACATTGTATTGCAGAAGCTGTTTATATACGCAGGGTATCCCCTTGTGCATTTATAAAATCGTTCTAAACCACTTTCAGTAAATTTTAACTCTGATACTTTCTCTTTTAAATAACCTTCAGATTCTTCCCTTGTGAATGGGTCAACAGTATACTGGGTCATTCTACCCCCAAAAGCCCCTTTTATACCATTTATTTTAGCTACAATATCACTGGAGGCAGATGTTGACCCTGTAAAAATATAGCTCACGTTATCCTGTTCCTGAGTATAACTCCTGAACAACCAGAAAAATGCTTCTGGAGACTCTAATTCACCGATAAATTGAAATTCATCGATTACTATTACAAAACCATTTATTTTTCCATTTGAAAGCTCAACCACTCTTTGAGGGAATTCCATTACAAATTTACTGAGTTTTTCATAGTTATCCTTAATATCAGGAATTGCTATTCCCATAGCTGTCCCTGCTTCTTTAAAATCAAATTTCTTTTGCCAGATCTTTCTTATAAGATCCTTAACTATATCATATGATTTTGTCAAATCATCCATATCTTCTCGCAGTGACTCATTCATTGCTTCTAAAAGGCTGTTCATTATTAATTCTTCTGTTATCTTGCCTTTTTGAATACCGAATATTTTAGATATGTCTATATATGCCGTGAGAATATTATCCGGTGATTCTGTTAGCAGTTTCTTCAATAAAAATGATTTACCAACGCCCCTATATCCTGTAACTAACACTTGATTAGCTACATCCTGAGTAAGTGTATTTAAAAAGGATTTGAGTGTTATTAAGTCTTTTTCACGGTTGTAAAAATATTTATCCAAATCTGTCGGAATTCCTAATGGTAAAATTGGCATATAATCCCCCATTTAGTTACATCAGTGTATTTCACCTGAATTTTTAGTTTACTTAATTACACTAATGAATTTACGTATACTACCATTTAAAATTTACCTGATTACACAAGTGTATTTCATTTCACCTGAATTTTTAGTTTACTTAATTACACTAATGAATTTAAATACACTAAAAAACCTGCACATTTTTCTGCTGCTAAAATTCAGCGAACATGCGGCGAATTATTCAAATTTAACGAATAAAACAATGTTACTAAAAAAACACCAGAATTTATTCTTCAAGCCTTTTAATATCATCAAAAATATCAAAATGTTTATCAAAAGAATAAATCTCCCCAATATCTTCCCTTTTCATCACGCTGTAAGCTACTGCATCGTTAAAGCTAATTTTATTGTCCATATATCTATCAACGATGCTATGCGCGTGCAGGAGGTCTTCCCCGTAAACAGGAAATTTCTTGATTGTGGGACTTTTTAAAAAGAATTTTTGAAGCCTAAAAGCAATTTCATGTTCTTTAAGGTTTTCGAAGACGCGTATAACTTCCGATAACTGAATTACACAAATTCCAACAGGCTCTCCATTATTTATCCTTAAAACTAGATCATTTGCCCTTTTTTTCAGCTCTTTATTGTTTTTTGAGATGTTTTTGCGCGGCTTTAGTATGCCGTGGATGAAAACATTGGCGTCCACCATTTTCAAGTTTTCACATCCTTCTCTTCTTTTGACCTATATCATACAGCTCTTTTCTGACCTCGTCCCAATCTCCTAAATCAGACTTTATATTCAGTTCAACTGAATCTATGAGATCGCTTATATCTTCAGGTTCATTGGCTTTTACAACTATTTCACCGTCTTTTACCATCATTACTACAGAATGAGGATCTTTCAAATGTTTATCTCTCCATTTTTTAGGGAGTACTACCCTCCCCTGCGCGTCCACATGTTTCAACATTTCTATTTGCTCCATTATATTACCACCAGATCAACTCTGACAACCAGAAATTAATTCTAATGGTTATTATATTAATTAAGGAATATAAAATTAGTTACCTAATACAAAATTTTTACCATTTTTTAAAAATTACCATAAAAAATAGTTTAGGTCCCAAATGGATAATCCAATGCAAAAATGAGAACCTTATTATCACTTAAATATAAGGGCCATACGACTAGAAACAAGTTAGGTTTAACGAAATTAAGCTTAAGTTCTTCATATTTTAATATAAAAGGTAATGTTTTTATTCTTATTCGACAAAGACTAATTTAATTGTCGACGTTTAACGCGAATCATTAAATCAGAAAAAACAAGGAGAATAAAAATGTTTATAGCACCAAATTGGTTAGAAGGACTATTAATACAGGCAGGTATATACATAGGAATCCCTTTACTTATCGCTGTAATTTTAGGGCTGGTAAAATGGAAAAAATTGAAGGATAAACCACATCACAAGGCATATCCTGATGAACCATATTACGAAGAACCCTATTACAATGAATCAAAGAAGTTATCAATAGCTATAACGTTTGTTTTAGCTTTTATGGTATCAGCCGTAGTAATTTATCCACTCGGCTGCGTATACTGGTGGAGTGCATATGAAGTACCATCTGTACAGGAAAAAATAATTACAGTTCAGGGATGGGAACCTAAGGCCGGAATGGTCTCCGGTAACTATGGTGGGATGGTTATAAGCAATGCAGACCAATTAATGCTTGTTGCAAAGGACGGTGAAGGGTTCTTTAATAATGAAAACTTCCTGTTCCAAAAATTCAATACACGGGATATCTTCAACCAGTTAAAAGTTGGGGGAACCTATAAAATCAAATATTATGGATGGAGAAATGGGTACAACAGCGGCTTTCCAAATATATTAAGTGTTGAACAGGTTATAAACGAAACAAATGCAACGAACAATGATTATAATAAATATTTCGGTACAAAATTTGCATACTAAAAGGAGTTTGCAATCCTTTTTCTTTTTAAATTAGTCCGATGTAGTGTTCTAATGGGATTTTAAAACATTAAATAAAGATGTAATTAGAGAAAATATTAAAAAATATTGCTTTTTAGAGAATTTAAAATTATTATTTTCGTTTAATGATTTAAAATTAGATGGAATTGTTTGTAATGATTTTAGAAGTCCATTATGATAAGCTATTTCTTTTCAATACTATTTTACAAGTTTAGGTGTTTTTTTATACCTTTAACTAATTCTGAACAAGTGTAACTTATGTTGAACTTTTTTATAGATTATATTGCAAATTTATGTATTACCAATTAAAAAAACTTCATTATATAACAACTGCATGGTTAAAACAAGCCAAATATCGCCCCAAGAGCCAGCTAAAAATTAAAATGTTAACACCTTTACATTAAATTGCGTTAATAAGATAGCATATGCTATTCTATCTTATTTTTCAACTGTTTTTTATTAAGTATTAATAACTTTTTGTTCTGTTTCCATAATCTTTTTATGTACTTGCGCTAAACTGTCAAAAAAGTAAAATCAATCTTTAAAATAAGAAAAATAAATATCAGAAACAATTAAGTGCTTTTAAAGCTTATTGAATGCTAATTGTTTCTTAGATATTATGGACAGCTTAAAATATTTAGTGTGAAATTGGATTTTAAAAATCTGCCCTTATTTTAAATTGAAAGTGCATATGCAGATTTAGTAACAACTTCAAGTAAAAAAATAACTCGTATACAAGCAGGCGGTTTAAATGCAAAAAAAATATATCGGAATAGTATCAGGGCTTCTAGCTTTTGTTATTTTAACTTCAGGATGCATATACCTTGACAGTTTTACAGCCCCAAATAAAAATTATGGTGTTAATGATACAAGCTATAATACAGTTGCTAACGTATCCACAAAGACATTTTCTGCTCATGGTGTTAGTTTTAAGTATCCCTACAACTGGAGGGTAGATACTGGTAAGAACCCCGATGGAAGCGATATGATTTCTGCCTATGAAGAGGTTGCATTTAAAGCTACAGCGTTTAATATCCAGATAATGAACGATACAGATATATCAGAGCAAACGGTAATCGAGGGAATGCAAAAAAGCATAATTCCTGGAGGAAATAAAACTGCAAGCTATACAATTATAATAGATAACCAAACAGCTTATGAAGATGTGTATGTTGTAAATAACCCTAATTTCAGTAAGTTAATGAGATTTACACTGATTTACTTTGTAAAAGACGGTAAATCATATCTAATTACACTCCAAGCTTCAGATAAAGGATTTGATAAAGAAAAAGCCAAATTTGGCATTATTCTCAATAGTTTGAAGGTTCAATAAGATTAAAATAACTTTTTAATTTCTAAATGAAATATTAAAGGGATTTTAAATATGACAAAACGGCAGAGTTCACGATTTCAAGGTATTATATTTATATTATTAGGGTTATTGTGGCTATTCCATAGTAGTAATGCACCTATAAGTCCGATATTTATTGCCTTAGGCGTAATATTAGCTACTGCAAACTATTTTAAAAGTAATCATAAGGCGTTTTATATTTTTTTAGCACTTGTTTTAGTATTGATGCTGGTTGGAGAATATTTCTTAGCTCCTGTGCAAAATATAACATTATTCTACGTATTAATTGCAGTAATAACCGTAAGCATGTGTATTAACGCTCGTTCATTTATAATTCCAGAAGATAGCCTGACTAAAAAAGAAAAAGTCAGGGGAAAAATTGGGGTAGCCCTGTATGCAATAAGTCTTTTTAGTTTAGCAGGTATTATCTATAATAATTTTGAAATAGTCTTATTTTTGAGCGCTTTTATGTTAATTTTAATAATTATAAGTCTGTTAATTCGTAGGAAAAGAAGTAAAAAGGTGTTTAATGGGCTTGTTTAATATATTTAAAGAACATGATAATATTTATTAAATAATAAAACAATGAAGTAATGTTTACACAAGGAGCTCACCAAGATAAGTATAACACAGATGGAAATTGAATAAAAATAGGTAACTGATGGTCAAAAGGAATTTTATAAACAAAAATTAAATTTATTAAATTTTTGAGTAAAATAGGCCAATTGCGCCCGATATTCAACGATATAACTCATTTAATCATAAGAAATAGGAAGGAGAATAAAAATGTTTGCAGCACCAAGTTGGTTAGAAGGACTGTTGATACAGGCCGGCATATACATAGTAATCCCGTTAATTATCGCTACAGTTGTAGCAGTAGTAAGATGGAAAAAATTGAAGGATAGGGAACCACGTCATAAAGAATCATCCCCTAAGAAACCACATCACAAAGAACCTCATCCTAAAGAGTCACATCACAAAGAACCATATCACGATGAATCACATCACAGGGGACCAAATCATAAGGGATCAATATTTATAACGTTTATTTTAGCTTTTATTGTAGCAGTCATAGTAGTCTATCCAATTGGTTGTGTATACTGGTGGAATGCTTATGAAGTGCCATCTGTACAGGAAAAAATAATTAAAGTTCAAGGATGGGAACCTAAGCCCGGAATAGTTGCCAATGACTATGGTAGAATAGTTATAGACAATGCAAATAAATTAATGCTTGTTACAAATGAAAGTGAGGGATTCTTTAATAATGAAAACTTCCTGTTCCAGAAATTCAATACAAGGGATATTTTTAACCAGTTAAAAGTTGGGGGAACATATAAAATCAAATACTATGGGTGGAGAAACGGATATAACAGCGGATTTCCAAATATACTGAGTGTTGAACAGGTTATCAATGAAACAAATGCAACAAATAATGATTATGATAAATATTTCGGCACAAAATTAGCAAACTAATTAAGGAGTTTGCAATCCCTTTTATTTTTAAATATAATTCGTTATAATGTTCAAAGAAGGAAAATATTACCCTCGCATAAATTAGTAGGGTTTATTCTCCTATAATTTTCCATTTTTCTTCATCTGTATAAATGTTGGAACATACATCACTGCAAAACCAATTACAATAGCCAATATAAAATCTAATGCATTCAGCATTCCAGATCCCCAAAAGCTATAGCAAATATACACTGAAACAGGAGCATATACAGCACTTGCAGTCACAACACCAGGGGAATATTCGCCAGTATACAATGTATACCCTGCATGAATTAAAAAATTTGAAAATATCCATGCTGCAGCGGCCAATCCAAGAACAAGCGTCCACTGGCTGGTGTAAAAGATTGCAAGAGACACTGATATAAGAACATAAACCATGAAAATAACGTTTCCAAGAACGAACTGGCCAAATGTCTCAGGTGCACCAAGATATTTCTTTGCCCATGGCACGAAACGCGGTGATTCCTCTAAAATATGTATAAAATAAGCTACAGGTACAAGCCATAACATATTCAAGTCCATTAAGTCTACCCCCATCTTAATATTAAACATCTTTTTTGTACTCCTGCATAAATAGTTATGCCCATATTTTAAGGAATAAAATTAGCCAATTGTATAAATAAAGACCATTCAATTAATATTCAGAAGATAAATTCAATAATTTATCTTTTTTTAATCATAGCGACCATACAACTAAAAATATTCTATTTATTGTCATGAGGATACTAAAAATAGAGATATTAAAAGCCATTATTTCAAATTGCATTAAAAAAATAATCTGCCTACTTTTAATTTTGTTTAAACATATTATCGCTCATGCCCATAAGGTTGTGTAAATAATATCGTTTCATTTTCGTGTGTCTGGTTAAGTAAATTGCATTTTTTTAAAATCCCATGTAATCAATTAAAATTGCAATTTAACAGGAAGTATAACTCATGCACAGGATCATGGACATGAGTATTAATGATAATATATCCTGCTCAGGCCAGCCAATCTAAAAAAATTCATCTAAGATACTTGAAAACTAAAATTAAAACATGTATATTAATTTATTAATAAAAGATGAATAGTTATAAGAGGTGGTTTAAGTGAATGACTGGAAATCTATAATTTTAGGGATCATTATAGCTCTGATTCTAAGTATAGTCCTGGGAAAAGTTGTTATTGGAGGATTATTTGCGGGAATTATAGGGTTTTTAATAGCCGGGCTAATTATAGGTTATTTAACTGATAGTGAAACTGAACATGTTTCAATTATAGGTCATTTAACAAGCAGTGATAGGGACAATGTTGCAATTAATGGGGCAGTTGCAGGATTTGTAGGAGGATTTATTTTCATTTTAATTGGAGTAATCATGAATACTTTTATTTATAATACTGGAGCATTTACTTTTGATAATAGAACAAATGCAGCTTTGTTTATTATGTTTATTACAGGAGGAATTCCAGTTGGGATAATCATGGGCATTATTTTCGGAATTATATCTGCAGTTGGTGGAGTTATAGGGGTCTTTATTAAAAGATCAAGACCGCCGAAAAAAAATACAGCTTAATTCCATTTACCACTATTTTTTAAACTTTTCAATTAATTCATGATTTTTATTACACTAAATATAACGACCATAGGGCCAAAACTAGTCAATTTTAACGAAATTTAAGCTTTTTATAGTAACTAACTTCCATTATATACATACCTAATAAATCTGTGAAGAGGCTTAATTAAATTTCAAAAAATTTAAATGTAAACCTAATGCAATGATGAACATTTAATAAACTTATTTTTATATATCTAACCTAATTAGTTCTTAAATTAACCTTAAAATAGAATTAATGAATTATAAAATTTAAAAATTATATCCAGTGTCTTCCCCTGAAGTATATGAGCAGGCTGATTATAAGTACAAAATTTATAAGTAAAACAAGTGGGTATGCAAGGGGCAGTCCAAGTTCAGGGATAAACTGAAAATTCATACCATAAATTCCTACAATGAAAGTTCCTGGAGCAAATAATACTGTTACCACAGTTAAAACCCTGACAATTTCATCTAACCTTCTGCTCATTGACGAATTATATATATCACGTATCTCAGTAATTCTACCAGATAATGTGTCAATTCTAGTAACTACTTGAGTTACATGGCTTTGAAAATTCCTTAAAAAAGTGCTGGTTGACTGATTTATTAAAGGTGATTCAGTTAGCTCCATACTGTTGATTATCTGTTGAAGTGGGAGGATGTTATACCTTATTTTATCCAGTTCAGTCCTGTATGTATGAATTAATCTAAAATTTTCGTTAGATGGTTCATCCATTATATTTTCAGCTGCCTTTGAAAGATCACCTTCAAGTTCTTTCAAGGTAATTATTTGAGAATCCAGAATAGTATCTACAAGAGTGTAAGCTAAATAATCAGCCCCCTTAGTCCTAATACTATGTTCACGGACATTTAATCTATTCATTACTGGGTTCAATATTTCAGCATTGTCCGGATGTATTGAAATTACATAATTATTCCCTAAAATGATACTAATCTGTGTTCGTTCTATTCTGGTTTTCTTTTTGACATTTAACGCAATTAATGTTAAATAAATATAATTTTTATAATCTTCAATATCAGGTATATAATCCAATGTTAAAACTCTTTTTAGAACATGTTCATTTAAATTCAAGCATTTACCAAGCTTTTTTAAAGATTTATCTTCTGTAAGATAAGTCATTTTAATCCATGTTGTTTCATTTTCTTTAATTTCTGGACACTCACCAAATATTTCTTCTTCGAAGTGCTCTTCGTTGTATTTTATGATTTTAATTTCTGTTTTCCCAATATTTTCAGTTAAAATATCATGGACCTCATTATTAAATCTTTTAAACCTGGTTTTATGGTTCATTTTTTACACTCTTGATGTAATTAAATTATATATAATACTTTTTATATATTTAATATTATATTATATTTTTTATTGGTTTGTAGAGACTTTAATTAGGTTCGCATAGCCTCCAAGTTGTATTTAGAGCACAGATATTAAATAAAAAGGAGAGATGTCAAATTGATTGAAAGAGAAGGTAAATACGCCAATGTGAACGGAATGAAAATGTATTATGAAGTCTCCGGCAGGGGAGATCCACTGATCGTATTGCACGGCGCTTATATGAACATAATATCAATGGGAGAAATAATCCCCGAGCTCGCCAGGGCCCACAAGGTCTATGCACTCGAATTACAGGGCCATGACCGGACCACCGACATTGAACGCCCTATCACCTATCCTAACCTGGCAGACGATGTAGCTGCTTTTATGGGCGAAGTAGGTCTTAAGAAAGCTGATGTGTTCGGCTATTCCGTGGGTGCTGAGGTTGGACTGCAGCTCGCCGTCCGTTATCCTGAGAAGGTCAGAAGACTTATTGCAGCCTCAGCAGCCTACGACCTTGAAGGTTGGCAGCCGGAGTACAAGGCAGCTATCCCTCAAATGACCGTTGAGATGATTGTCAACATGCCATTTGCTGAAGACTATCGTAAGCTTGCCCCTAATCCCGATGGTTTTCCCGCACTTGTGGAGAAGATGATAGCTCTCGAGAAGGAGCCGATGGCGTGGGGAGAAGATGTTAAAAAATTGAAAACCCCTGTGCTGATCATTGCTGGTGATGCAGACGTGACAACCCTCGAACATACGATAGCAATGTTTCGGCTGCTTGGTGGTGGCATTATGGGCGATATGGGCAAGCCGTTGTCAAATTCACGTCTTGCTGTTATACCGGCGACATCGCATACGGCTGTTATTACTCAGACCGACCTTTTAATTGCTTTCATTGAACCTTTCCTGAAAGGAGAAACACCAAAGGGATTCTTCCAATAGACTAGTCGAGTTACCCTAAGGGCTAACTTAAAATTAAAATGTCAATATGACTGCATTAAATCGCATTAAAGCATTTAAAGCTCCTACAACTTTTTTATTATAGTTATATTCAATTGGCCCTGACACTATAAAACAGATTTTTATTCATCAATACATTTTTATATTAGTACGATCGTACTAATTTTATGAGGTGGAGAATTGGGTAGAAAAGATAAAATTATAGATGCCACAATGGAGTTGATTACTCAAATCGGGTTTTCAAATTTTTCTATTGGAAAAGTTGCAAATGCACTTAACGTAAGTAAAGGTGTTATTACTTATCATTTTCCCACAAAAGACCTTCTATTGAAGGCCGTGGTAACAAAATATTATGAAGAAGCCGCTGCTTATATGGGGCAGCATATGCGTATTGATAAAAGTGCCTGTGATACATTAAACAGTTATATTGAATCTACTTTATTTTTTGTAAATGAAAATAAGGTAAGAACTGTCGCAATAGCAGATATTATATTAAATAGCCGCACCAAAGAAGGAGAAATGCTCTTTAAAGAAGATAAAACAATCTATCAACCGTTAATAGAAATATTTAAGTATGGCCAGGAGATTGAAAAAAGTTACAGGGATTTTTCACCAGAAATTATGGCAAGAAGTGTTAGAAGTGTCATTGATTCTATGAGCTTAGCAATAGCCAGAGAAGAAATTACAGACATTGATGATGTAATTAGAGAGGTACAGAAAATTTTTGAGTCTTCTACATTAAAATAAACTGAAAAATTGTAATTCTTACTAATTAGAGGTTAAAAACATGTTTGGAAAAAAGAAAAATAAAGAAGAAAAAGAAGAAAGATTTAAGGTGATATATTCACAGGGAAAATTAACTCAAATCCAGATATTACAGGACACCGAAACTGGAGTCAATTATCTTATACGTAATGGAGACGGTGGTACAGCAATTACTGTACTCTTAGATAAAGATGGGAAACCAGTTATAACCAACGTAGAATCATATAACTAAATACAATTTATTTTGATTTTTTAATGAACCAGTTCCTACTCCACGTACACCTTAACTCTGGTTTGATTTTCCTCATCTTCCACTTCCACAATTTTTCCTTCTGCCCCATTTTTAACAGCTTCCATAATTTCTTCAATGTCAATTTTATCGAGGCCAGACTCCTTTAATTTAGGGTCATAGGTTTTTGCAAGTTTTAATCCTACATCAACCAGTGCCAAGGGTATGTTAACATTTACCTTTGACTC
Source organism: Methanobacterium veterum (assembly GCF_000745485.1). Classification (NCBI taxonomy): domain Archaea; kingdom Methanobacteriati; phylum Methanobacteriota; class Methanobacteria; order Methanobacteriales; family Methanobacteriaceae; genus Methanobacterium; species Methanobacterium veterum. Next base: position 158,082 of record NZ_KN050693.1, on the reverse strand, counting down.
ATTTTCCATGGTTTTTACCCTAACTTTTAACCATTTAGCATTCTTTTTAGGCACAATTTCTTCCTGATTTCTTTCCAGGGCGCTGAGCAGCTCCATTGCCTCAGATGCATCGATTGTTCCTTCTTCAACCATTTCCAAAATTTTTATCCTTTCTTCTGATACGTTTTTAGACATCATCTAATCTCCCCCAATATTTTATTATTCATTTAGTAACTTCAAAGCCTCTTCTTTGCTAATTTCTCCCCGGCTAAGCTTCTCTAAAATCTCTTTTTGATTAACAGCTGGTTTTTCAACTTTGTGTCCCAAAGCAAAAATCACTTCATCCAGTTTATTCCTTACAGTAGGGTAAGATATCCCCAATTCCTTTTCAATTTCCTTGATATTGCCCCTATTTTTAATAAAAACTTCAACGAAGTATTTCTGTTGTTCAGTTAATCTGCAGAACTTGCATAGATCAAATTCACCCTTGATGGTTGTTTCACATTTCCTGCAGTGTATCTCTGTAACTTTAGTTTCACCGCCGCATATTGGACAGTTTCCAGGTACTTCACGCTTCATAAACCATTTCACCCCACTGTGTAAATTTTAACGACTGTATTTCCTTCTTTTTCGTCGTAGGTTTCAATATCCACCATTTCAAACGGTTCTTCCTGTTCCAACTGGTCGATAAGTTGGTCGACATCTTTACAGGTTATGTTCTTTAAAATTGATTCAATATTTTCATATTCAGCAGATTGAGGCAGCCACCCCGTTCTCATTTTAGAAGGGCCGTATTTGATTATAATTTTAGAAATCCATCTAAGCGTTGAAAATCGTAATGCAGGGATTGGAACTGAGAATTTAGATGTTTTAATGTATATTTTTAATTTTTTTGCCTTCATGATACCCTCCCCTTAAAAATATTTATTCATAACTTCAAATAATCAATATTGTGTTAATGCAATTTAATATTCTTAAGTTATACTATATAAACATATTGAAAATATCAATATTAAATTCAATATTTTCAAAGGTTATATCAATATTATTAATATAACCCCATTCCAATGTTTAAATTTTTTATTGAAATATTCCATTTTTTATTAGTTTCCATGCATTTTTTTATTTCAAACTTTATAACCTCAAAAATGAGTTCTACATGATTTAACGGCCATTTCCAGAATGTCACAGGTGTTTCATAGTTTAAAAAAATAATTGTAAATTCCCATTTTTAGATAAAATACAACATAAAATACGGGATAGTTTAGTTACTATGCCTTAAAAAAACTCCATTATAAAAAAATATATCAACTTCATAGTTAAAACTCGTCCAGTTTTACAAATTAAAATACCCAAAACACGGACTTCTTCAAATAATTATATTACCCTGTTTAATACATTGTCTAATTAGACAATATATGGGGAGGATTCAATGGAGGTAAAATATCTATCTTTACTAGGAATTTGTTTTATCTTAGTTATTATTTTAGGAATATCCGGATGTACTAGTTCCAATAATACCAATCCGCAAACTGACATAGCGGTAGACGGAAATCTTAATGGGCAGTGGAATAATGCAGAAAAAACCAGTTGGCTGGTCGCTGGAAATCTAAAAAGTGCAAGTAACACAGATTATTCTCAAGTAACAGTTAAATTAACAGCATATAACAGCCAAAATCAAGTGGTTGGAGAAAATACTGCCACTACAACAATTAGTAACGGATACGGGTCAATTAATGTAGTTATTCTAGTAACAGGCCAGCCGGCTTATACGAATATGACTGTGGTAAATGCTACACAAAACACTGCCAGCGATACAGACACTTCTAAAACCAAGAAAAAAAGAAGATAAGTTATTATTTTCCATTTTTAATTTAATTTTTTCTATAAGCATAGTGGCCATGTGGCTAAAAACAGGTTAATTTTACAATATAAAACCAGCATCAGGTCAAATAACTTTTTTTCAATAAATTATTTCCTAAGCTTTTTAAAATATCAATAACTCCTTATTTAAAGATAATTTTCACAGTTTTAGATGTTCAATTTTGCTTGATCTATTTTAAAATTTCTACAGCAAAAAATAAGTTTTAATGAAATTACCGATTTACTCCATTTAAAATCTATCCTTAAAATGCAACAGACAAATTTTAGGAGATAAAAATAGTTAAATTGAGAAATTTAAGAACCAGTAATCATCATATCCTGCAGTTTATCCCTCCTTGTCCAGAATATAAGTGCAATAATTAAAATTACCCCTACTACAATTATTTTCCCCAACAAGGTATGGAGTTAAACTTTCACTACTTAAGGGATCAAATATATTTTGAACATGATTGCTGCCTGCATTTAAAAGGACCGCATGCCATATACTGCCTGATTTTAATCGCAGCCGCGCTATAAAACTTATACCAAAACTGATATTAAAAACAGGGGTAGTGCATACCATAATGAGGTAATAGAGTTATAGTTAGAAAATATTATTAAAGGGAAATGCCAGACTGCCCATATAATTCCACTTATAATAGCTACTTTTGTAAAAGTAGTTAATTTAGCCAGTTGAGGGGCTAAAAATTCCATTCCCCGCCTCAATAGATCCTTCAGATATAATTAAAAAATAAAAGACACTGCTTAATGCAAAAATAAGCAATATAAAAGTTATTATCGCTTCTTTAACCTTTAAAAATTGCTCTTGTTTCTCCTTAGCAGGTATAAAAATATGTTTACTTAAATAAATATTTATAATTAGTTTTCAAAATTTAAAAAAAAGAAAAATTAAACATCAAACTCTTTCTCCTTTTTTGACTCAGCTAAATCTTGGTAGCCTATTTCTTCTCCATCTATTTCATTGCTCATGCATATATCTTTTAAGAATAGGCATAATACTAGTCCAATTATGTTCATTAGTACTGCTACTGCAAATACATTGCAAATAGCTGTGACAAGTAATGATGATGAAACATGTACCGTATTTTGCAAATTGATGTTCAAAGTCATGTTTGCAATTGTCCCTAGAACAGCTAAACCAATTACGCTTCCAAGCTGTTCGATATACATTGATGATGCGGTTACAACACCTAAATCTCGTTTTGCAACTGAATTTTGAGCTGCAACAGTAAACAACGGCATTGCCAAACCTGCACTTATACCTATGATAATTTCATAAATGATTATTTCCAGGCCGGATGTGTTTGGAGTGAGTGTTGAAAGTAAGAACATACCTGCAGCGCCTATGGCAAAAGATAGGATAGCGAGCTTTTTGTAAGTGCCTGTTTTTGAAATTACCTGGCCGGATAAAACTGCAGTTATGATCATGGTAAACATCAGTGGAGTTAGATATGCCCCCGACGATGAAGGGCTTAAGCCCTGGACTGATTGTAAGAAAAGTGGAATGTAAACCGTACCTGCTAATGTTATAGCACCTAACAAAAATACTGAAACGGTTGAAATAGTAAATACCGAGTTTTTAAATAGATATAATGGCAGTACAGGTTCTTTAGCTTTTCTTTCAGCATATATAAATCCAAAAAACATGATTACTGCAAATATCCATAATGAATCCAGTAATACCTGCGAAATGACAGTATTTTGCTGGCTACAAGTTAAAGCCGCTAAAAATGATGTTAAAGCGCCTGTAAATGTTATAATGCCCAGGTAATCCATTATTTTTTCTTTTACAGTTACTCCAAATTCAGGGAGATATGGAATAATTAAACTTAGTGCTATGATTCCTATTGGAACATTTACAAAGAATATCCACTGCCATCCGAGGGAATCTGTTATAAAACCTCCCAGTGTAGGGCCTACTACAGTTGAAATACCACCTGCAATACCAAATAAACCCATATATTTTCCTCTTTGTCTTGGCGGAACCATTTCGGCAATAATTTTCTTCGGCACGGTCACAATTATACCCGCACCTAACCCTTGCAGTGCCCTAAATAGTATGAGTTCAGTCATATTTTGTGAAAACCCGCAAAGAACGGAACCTAATATAAAGACCAGTAATGCGCATATCAATACTTTTTTACTGCCATAGAAATCAGAAAGCTTGCCTGAAAGCATGGCAGAAATTATTACAGTTGCAAGATAAATCGTAACCGGCCAAACATAGTATTCCAGGCCACCTAAACTTGCAATAATATTAGGCATAGCTGTAGTGGTGATGGTACTATCTAATGAAACTATTAAGAGACTAATTATAAGTCCAGATATGATCAATTTAAAATGTTTTAAAACATCATTTTCTGCATCCATATGTTAATTCACCCATATAATTCGTTCATTTTGATTAAATTTAGATATTGATTAGATTTTTGATTAAAAAACTGATAATTAACTACTTTTCAAGGACTTCTTGTTATTAATTCAATCGTCTATCTGCATTTTTAGTCTTTGTCATATTTTTTGGCTCTAATTTGAAATTTGAAGATAGCTGCCGCTAATTAGCTATAAAAATTAAAAATTAAGTATCAATACCCTCGAAACTTTTGTTTCATGGCATGTGAAAAATCTTTGATTTTTTACGGCTACAAATTGTTTGTAAGCCTTTTTTCAAGCGTTTTTATAATAATCTCATTATTTAAGCGATTCTTTTATTTTTTTAAGTCTTTCAATGAGTAATTCAATTGATTCTTTGTAAGAAGTAATTTCCTCTTTATCAAGCTCTTCCATATAAGATGCATGCCAGTTCATTGCCTCTAATGAATTTTCTACAGAAAGCACTCCACGATCCAATTCATTAGACCTAAAATGTTCAAATAAATTAGTTACTATGATTTTCCCATTCTCAGTTAAATCATATTTCCCATCATCTTGCTTGGTTATTAAACCTTCAGATACCATTTTTTTAAGCATAGGATATACAGAACCCGGCAAAAGTCTTTTTGATTGTGTGCTGCTTGCATGATGCGGATGTACATGAGTGCCTTCATACCATTGAAATTGTAAATCATAATGTTTTTGGACGTTAGCCATAATTTCTACACCATTACTCGGTCCAAATTCACCTATTACATGGAGTATCCACATTCTTAATCCTCCAACCTCTTTCATTCTTAATCCTCCGTTACCATGAAATTTATGAGTTTTTTAAACTATTTTCCACAATATCTTCTTTAAATTTATAGTCTAAATTATGGCTATTATATCAGTTATAAATATCAAATTTTTATATCAAAAATATATATCAAATTTTTGATATCAATTAATTGATAGAGCATTACATATATACATTTCTGTTTGATATTTTTTAAAAATAGCACAACATTTTAAATAATTAAAACACAGTTATCATTTTACTATCTACAATAAGTTGTATTTTTAAGCATAGTTACCCCCAAAGGCACATAAATAATTAATTAATCATAAAAAGTTTAGATGGTTATTTAAACTAAATACTCCCCAGCCTATACTTACACAGTAAAGATAGCAAATTTGAAAATTATTCCAAACTGGTTTTTATTTTAATTTAAGGGAGGAATACCCTAAAGACTACTGATTCCACAAAAAAAGCGGCAAAAATAATATTAATTTCTAATTTAAACTGCTTCCAAAATTAACATGTAGATATCGCATGAAATAAAAAAAATCCATTAACTATTAACTTTTAAAAAGCAGTTTTGGTTTTTTTTTGAATAATCTGAAGGTTTTAAATTTTCAATTAATTCATTTATCTCATTTAAAATCATCTATTTTGTAATTTTTTTGTTTTAGTTCGGCTTTTAATGTTTCTTCCATTTCATCAGCCATTAAAATTATTTCTAAATATTTATCGTTGTCCTGGAATTTACATGCATCTTCTTTGATCCTGCGTATATTTTCAAATGATCTCTGGAATTCATGGGCTTTTTTTGGTTTAAGACGTTTATCTTTAGTTGCAAGTAATCTTAATTTAAAAAGTACAAACCAGAATTCTTCATTTTCATAATATTCCATAATACCAACATTTTATTAAGTTTTAAACATTTTTGTGCTATAATAAATATAGAATTTATTTCATATAAATGTAATATTATTTTATAAATTAGTACTAAATTAATGTAGATACCACTTTAAACCAGCACACAATATAACTATTCATAGATTCTTTTCACATACATCCCCCTAATTTCTATAGAAACATCTAAAAAAGAACATAATATTAGTATTATTCAATTTATCCTGCTAAAAACATGTAAAGTACAATATTAATCATTTATATTTTTATGAAATAAATATGAAAAAACAAAGTAAAATAAAATCTCGTTTATTTTCTATTTCGGGCCAGTGATGCAAAAACTGCTATTAAACTCAGCACTACAGAAATTGTGAAGGTTATCTTAATACTTATTAAAAGTTCAGGATAATTTTGAGGGCTAAACTGGACTGCGCCAATGTAGACTGCAAATATCACTAAAATCAATCCCATACCAAAGGTTTGGCCTAAAATTCTCATTGTACTTAATATTGCAGAAGATAAGCCCATATATTTCTTTTCAACAGACCCCATGATAACGTTTGCATTGGGGGCTGAAAATATTCCAATTCCAATCCCTATAATCGCCAAAGCCAGTATTATAATATATAAACTGGTTTCAGCTGTTATCAGTGCAAGGATTAAGAGTCCCACGGTTATTATTCCCATTCCCATTGAAGCCAATTTTCCAGGGTCAAATTTATCAGAAAGCCTCCCTGCAACTGGAGATAGAATTACCATAAAAATTGTTTGAATTACAAGAATCAGTCCAGCTGTTCTAGGATCAAACCCTTTTATGAACTGTAAGTACAAACTCAGAAGAAAACTCACTGCAAATGTACTTATATAACTTATAAATGTTGCCAGATTAGAGAATGCAAATTTCTTATTTTTAAAGAACAGTTTCACCTCTAAAACAGGATTTTTAACCTTTAATTCCCACATGACGAAGCTTATAAAGCCCATAATTCCTAAAATAACCATTATCATTCCAAGAGTGTCAGTAATAGTTGAAAATCCTATTAAAACCAGTGCAAGCATAATGATATAAAGTAATGTTCCCCAGCGGTCCAGCTTTTCACCTTTACATTCTGCCCATTCATTTCCCTTCATTTTCCAGAATATAAGTACACTTACAAGCAAGCCTAGAGGTACTATTAAATAGAATATACTTCTCCAACCAAGATATTGTGTTAAAAAGCCCCCTAAGACAGGCCCCATGACCAGTCCAGCATATCCCACAGTGAGGTTTATACCTATCGCTCTACCCCTCTCTTGTGGAGGAAATACTGATGTTATCATGGCAAGCCCTGTTACCATTATCATTGCACTGCTGACACCCTGAACAGCCCTGGTTACAATTAAAAATTCAGCTGAGGGAGATACTGCCGCCAGAAATGTTGAGACTGTTAAAATGATAATACCATATGTAAAAATCTTTTTCATCCCATAAACATCTGCAATTTTACCGAAAGGAACTGCAAACATGGCACCTGTTAAAATATATGCTGTTGAAATCCAGCTTAAAAGAATAGCATTGACTGCCAGTTCGTTTGCAATGGTGGGGAGTGCGATAATTAAAGAAGTGCCCATAAATGGGGTTAAAAATGAGGCCATGGTAGCAATCAGTAAAACCGTTGTTTTATCTACTTTTTTGCCATTAGATATTTGTGTTTCCATGTTTGCCCATCCAAATTATAATTTATATGTTCTTAAAACCCCAGAACCCAAAAAAATTTAAAAAAGACTATTGATGCTGAATTAACGCTATTCGTACTCCATTTGGATCTTCTAAGAATGCAAGGGTCCCAACTGTTATTGGTGTGGGTTCCATGGTGATTTTGGCACCTTTGGATTTGAGTTCTTTCACTGTGGAGTTTATATCTTCAACATCCATACCTATTGAAAACAGTCCAGGTTCGTCTACAGGATTTTTAATGATTTCTATCATAGTTTCTCCTTCTCCTTTAAGCAGAGTAATTGCTCCAGCCTGCCCTAGATCGTACTGGCTGTCTATTTCAAAGCCCATAATGTCCCTATAGAATTTAATTGACTCATCCATATCCTTAACTATCATAGTCGTGTATTTAATTTTCATAGTTACCACCATCTTTATCTTTTATAAAATGAAAGCAGTTTATAAATATAATGTAACTTTAACCAGTGAAAAGGTGACAAAATATGATGTTTGATGAGAAGATGCTGTCTTCCCTGAAAAAGCTGGGCTTAACAAATTACGGTGCAAAGACTTACATCGTTATAACAAATTTCGGGCCAGTTGACGCTTCAAATATTGCCAAAGAGGCAAATATACCGAGGACAAAGATTTATGATGTTTTAAATAAGTTAGAGGATCAAGGATGGATAAATGTAGAACACGGGAGACCTATGCTGTTTACTGCCCGAGACCCGCGAAACATAATCGATGAACGCAGATCAAATCTTTTTACAGAAATCGATGCACTACTGGGTGAAATGTCGATGATGTACGACCAGCAGATTAAAAAGGAAATACCAAAGGTATGGTTAATTCACGGTAAGGCTAATATTACAGCTAAATCACTGGACATTATATCAAAAGCCAAAAAAAGCGTCATGATGACTGGTGATTTGTATTTCCCTGAAGAGGTTGAGTCCCTAAAATCTATCATCCAAAAAGCCAAAAGAAATTCTATCAGCTTTCGAATCATTGCAGGAGGTGTTGTAAAAACCAGTGAAGGTAAGATTGACCTTGTAAACGCATTTGCTGAAGTCCAGCCAGACATGATAATTTCAGGAAAACCTCCTATAAAATACGTAGTAGTCGACGAAAAAGAACTTCTGATCATGTTTCCAAAAATAAATGAAGAAATTTTAGATCTTGACAAAGTAGTTGCTTTATGGATCCCTAGCCCTGCAGTAGCGTCTTCTATGGTCGATATGTTCAATATGCGGTGGAATGCATACGTTAAAATGCAAACAAGTGATAATAAATAAAATTAAGGTTAACATTGTATTATATCATGTTAAAATTTTTCTACTCCTTATCTAACTAATTGATATAATGTACTGTTTCACGCCTCGAATTTTTGAGATTTAAATGCTATTTTAATATTACAAACTAAAAAATAAATACTGGCAGGGCTTATAAAAGACAACTGAAGTTAAATGGGAAATCTAATAATTAATATAATATATGTACTGAGCAGTAGCTGTTATAATGTTTTTAGATTTTAAATATTTAAGGTATGAATTCTTGAAAAGGCTAACTGCCAATATAATAATTGTTTTAGTACTTGCTGCTTTATATTATTTGTTTCTAGTTAATTTATAAAAAAATAGGTGCTTATGAGGACAGATAATTAATTCCAGGAGTATTTACAATGATCAACTGGCTTTATACTAATTAGGCAAAATTAAGTCTTTTTTTGCATTTATAGCAGCTGTACTTATTTATATTTTCATAAATCCCCACAATTTACTCCTATTTCTGATCTGGCTGCAGTTCCCCATTTATTTACTGCACCAGTTTGAGGAACATAACTGGAACGGTTTTAAGAGAATTTCTAAAAACATGCAGAACCTTAAAATAGATGTATGATATAAATTTTATAATAATTAATAATATTAAAACATGTTTAAAGGGCGTATTTTTCAATATAAACATCTTAAATCATTAATTAGAAATTATATCAAAATGAAAAATAATTAAGCCCATATCAAAACGATGTTAATAGAAATTCTCTTAAAAATTATGTTAACAGGAATGTGTTCAATGTTAAAGAAGGTGATTTTCCTTTAAATGATAAAATTATATTCTGGGCCAATATCCCCATTGTCTGGATTCTAATATCTATTTTCTCAGTCCTATCATCTGCAAATATAATGTTTGGTTTATGGATCCCTTATTTTGCAGTATTTAACAGTTTAAGCCACGTAATTGTTTCAGTAAGGAACCATGAATATAATCCGGGGTTACTTGTAAGTTTAATACTCGGAATTCCAGTGGGAATCTATGCATTGATCATATTCTATTCTTAAATCCATGTTCCCGCATTAATTTCGACCATATCCATCTTTTTTGCAGTAGTACTGCATATAATTGTATTTGGCATAATAAGAAGAAATTATAAAAAACAAAGTAATTCTCATTAATCTACTTTTTGACCCATTATTAGCTTGACTTTAATATCTAAGAAAAATAGCTCATTTAATGTATTTTATCAGGGTTAATATATTCTTTCCATCTTTATATGTATAATTAATTTTATCCATGTATTTTTTAATGAAATAAATCCCCAAACCACCAGGATCCCGTTTTAAAGGTGAAATTTTTAAGTCAGGTTCGCAAACATCTTTTTGATTAAACGGCTTGCCAGGGTCCTCAATTATAATATGAATTTCATTATCCCTTTTTTGACATTTAATACTGATTTTATCATTTACTTCAAGACTTCCGTGTTTTATTATATTTGTCACAGCTTCTTCAACTGCCAGTTGAACCTGAAATTGCCCATAGTCCCCTAAACCAAATTTAAGCATGGAATTACCTATGAACTTTGATAAAATGGGAATTTTTTCCAGTTTAGTACTTATATTCAGGGCAGTACATTGAACCACTTACTTCACCTTTATAACCATTAGAGTGATGTCATCGAATTGAGATTGATTCTGGCTGAAGGATATTACCTCTTCCCTTATTTTATTGACCATACCCTCTGCGCTTAAGTTAGAATAGGATTTAATTAACTTATACAGCTTTTTTTGGCCAAAAAATTCTTCTTTATCATTCATCGCCTCAGTAACTCCATCAGTATAAAAGACGATGACATCACCGCTTTCCAGATATATTTGCTTTTCTTCCAGTTCTATCGTGTCTATAGCACCTAAAGCTATTCCTTTAGCATTTAAACATTCCATTGTTCCAGTTTTTCTTATAAAAAGTACTGGATTGTTGTGTCCCGCATTTACATATTCCATGGTTTTATTTTTAAGGTCAAGTATGGTATAAAAAAGGGTAACGAACATTCCAGTATCAGAATCTTCAGCTATAAGTTTATTGGCGTCTTTAATGACTTCTGCAGCATTGCTGTTCCCCATAGCCTTTGCCCTTAAAATTGTTCTGGAAACTGCCATAAAAAGTGCTGCCGGAACGCTTTTACCAGAAACATCCGCAATTGTAACTCCTATTTTGTCTTTGGAAATTGGAATAAAATCATAGAAATCCCCGCCCACTTCCTTTGCAGGTAAATTTATGGCAAAAATGTCATAACCATCTAAATTTGGCATTTCCTGGGGCAAAAAGCTTTCCTGGATCTCATGAGCTATTTCAAGCTCATATTTCTTTCTTTGAAGTTCGTCAAAGTATTCATCCCTTTCTTTAGTTGTTTTTCTTTCTTTAGCTAGATTGGTGATGAAATAAGCAAATATAAGCATTCCCAGAGCATTAGAAACTATCATAGGTATACTTAATTCTTGTGCAATTACAAATGCTTCAGGATATGGTTTTGCAAGTAAAAGAACAAGAATCATGTGAAATGCTTCCATGGAAGCTGCAAACAATACAGAACCTATAATCCCGATGAATTTACGCTTGTTCAGGATGTATATAATACCTGCAAAAAGCCCTGCAAGTACTGTAGATAAAGAACAGGGAAATGTAGTGATTCCCCCTAAGAAGAAATATCTGTAAAGCCCCCCAATAAGTCCTGCACCTAAACCAGCCACTGGGCCTCCAACAAGCCCTGCTATCATGGGTCCTAGGTCTCTAACGTTTCCCATTGCCCCATTAATAGTTATTCCAGAATACGTTCCGAAAATAGAGAGCGCACCAAAAACGAGGATGATAAATACCATGTTTTTAATGGTAAATTTCCTGTCCAGAACTTCATGAAAAATTTTAGTTCTGGTTATCAGATATGCAATTACTAAAATTACACATATCTTTTCTGCTAAATCTAATAAGAGTTCTATTGTGATCATTTTCTTAATTTAATTATTCATTTTTTATAATTTTTAAGTCCATTCAAACTTTTTTTCATCTCAAAGCTTAAATTGTTAATTTAAACACGTATTTAAGCTGTTTAATATCCTTATATCAAGTTTAAATATAAATGTTTTGAATTAAGGCTCATATTGTTATTTAAACTTCAAATGACTTTAAGGCTTCTTCTTCACTTTCATAAATCTCAAAAATCTGTTTAAATCCAGATATTTCAAAAACCTCCATTACATAAGGGTGAAGGTTGGAAAGTATAATCTTACCACCTGATTTTTTAAGCTGTTTTAAAGATGAAAGTACTACTCTAAGTCCTGAACTGCTGATGTAGTCCACTCTCTGAAAATTTAACAATAAATTGATGCATCCGTCTCCAATAACTTTATTTATACATTTTTCAAGTTCAGTGGAGTGATATGCATCTAATTTACCCTCTAAAGATAATTTGCATATGTTATCATCTATATCTTCAGTTATTTTCATATTTAACCCCCAAATCTCTTATCTCTTTTTATTAAAAAGTACGAAAATGGTGGAAGTTCATCATTTATTCCAGGTGTATAATCAAACATTTCTTTTAACTTAACGTTAATTTCATGACTTATTTTAGATAGGGGGATATCTGCAGGACATACGTCTTCACACTGCCCGCAGTTTATACATGAATCTACCATGTGCATAAGTCTTTCCATGTGAAATAAAGGTTTAGGAGGGACTTCTGTATTATTTACCCATTCCGGAATTTCAGATTTTAAGCTGCAGTCGCTGCAGTAACATATGGGGCATGAGTCTTTACATGCAAAGCATTTAATGCACCTCGAAAGATCATTTTCATATTTAAAGAGCACAGCTAAAAATTCACCCCCCACGTGGCTGAACATTTTTTCCTGCCACTTTTTAGCCTGGTTTACCATAATTTTATCAATTTTTTCCCTTACCCCAATACCACCTGTTGGTGCCTTATCCAGGTTTAATATACCTTTATTTGAAGCTTTATCCAATATTTTAGCGCCATTGTCAGTTAGCACTTCAATAAAACTATTTTTGCTGCTGTCAATTACTCCCCAATTTCCAAATGCCAGATCTGCCGTTCGAGGTATGTTGAATTCACACCTCCTGCAGTTTTCTCTCCTACCGTTATTTTCTTCTTCCAGCTCATCTATACTAATTTTTTCCCTTTTGTTCCCTTTAATTTCAATTATAAATTTACCCTTACTTATTTCTTCATTAAGAACCGTGTCAGGGTCAATTCCATGACTTTTTAGCATTTTTATGGTGGGAACTGGAGGCAAAGTTCCGCCGCAGTTAATTCCAAGCATGATAATATTTTTCCTGGCTATTCTACCCCTCTTTATTAATTCATTGATGGCCATTGCATCACATGGTTTAGTTGTAACTGCAATTTTAATATCAAAAGCGCCTCCAAGATATTTTTCAAGTATAACTGCCATATTAAGGGTTCCGCAGTGAAGGGCACCTGCAGATTCTATTAAATCTTCAGGGTTATCTATTAAAACAGGGACAGCGTCATAGATATCTGCACCGCTTTTAACTGTAAGAACAGCATCTATGATTCCTTCTTCAAGTAAAAACTTGTATAATGCTGTTAACGATCCGCCTGATTCTCCTTTTTCTGCTATTAGATTATCTACGGCATTTGAATAAAATTTATCTCCTATCTGGATCATAAAATTCACCTTATTAAGTGTTCATGACTTTCTAATTTTTACAGGGCATAACTTAAGGGGAGGCATCTTTGAAACAGGATCAAGGGATTCAGCACATGTTAAAACGTTTATCACTTCTTCTCCTTCAGCAAAATGGAAAGGAACGAATATAACTCCAGGCATTATATCTGAAGTTATCCTGGCTTTGATATCAATGTCACCTATCTTCGAGGAAATATTGAGTTTTTCACCGTTCATAATTCCCAAAACATGGGCATCTTCGTCATTTATTTCCACATAGCTCTCAGGATATTGTTTTGTTAAAGTTTCTGATCTCATGGTCATGGTGCCTGTTTGAAATTGGAATACAACTCTTCCAGTAGTTAAAATAAAAGGATATTCTGGATTTTGTATTTCAGTTGAATTATTGGGTTCTATTTTGTAAAATACACCTTTTCCATCGGAAGTAGAAAAACTGTCCTGGTGTAAAATTGTTGTGCCTGGATGATCCTCTGTTGGGCATGGCCACTGTAAACCTTCAGGCTTATTAATCCGTGATAAGTCCATACCCCCATATTGCGGTGTCACTTTTCTTATTTCACTAAAAATTTCCCCTGAATCTTTAAAGTTAAATAGATCTGAACCCATTTCACGTGCCAGTCTACTGATTATCATCCAGTCTTCCATAGCTTCACCTGGAGAATTAGCTGCCTTTCTTACGCGCCTTACCCTTCTTTCAGTGTTGGTAAATGTACCATTTTTTTCTGCAAAGCAGGCTGCAGGTAAAACAAAATCTGCAAGTTCAGCAGTTTCAGTTAAAAAAATATCCTGAACTACTAGAAGTTCTAATCTTTCCAGTGATTCTTTTACATGTCTTAAATCAGGATCAGCTACCATTGGGTTTTCACCCATCAAATACAATCCTTTAATAGTCCCTTCATAGGCAGCTTCCATCATTTCTGAAAGTTGAATGCCCGGCAAATAATTTAATTCCCCGCACCGCCATATGTCTTCCATTTTCTCTCTGTTTTCATCAATGATTACTTTTTGATATCCAGGATAAAAATAGGGGATAACACCCATGTCGCAGGAGCCCTGAACATTATTTTGACCTCTCAAAGGGTTTAACCCAGTTCCCCTCTTTCCAATATTTCCAGTAAGCATGGCCAGGTTTGACAGTGAAATGACATTATCAGTGCCATTTATATGTTCAGTTATCCCCAGACAGTAAAGAATTACAGCATTATCAGCCTGCCCGTACATTAGTGCCGCTTCTTTTATGAGGCTTTCTGGTGTACCTGTGATCTTTTCAACTTTATAAGGATCGAATTCTTTTATATGCTCCTCAAGCTCTTCAAAATTCTTTGTTCTTTTATTAATGAATTCATTATCTTCAAGGCCTTCTTCCATTATGACATTCATCAAAGAATTTATCAGCGCCACATCTGTTCCAGGTTTAAGAGGCAAAAATAGGTCTGCAAACCGGGCGATGCTGGTGTACCTTGGGTCTACCACAACAATTTTTGCCCCTTTCCTTTTTGCCCTTAACACCCTTCTCCCAATTAAGGGATGCTGTTCCAGGGGGTTTGATCCAATAATAAAAATGCAGTCTGATTCTTCCAGATCATCAATAGAATTGGTCATGGCTCCTGAACCAAATGTAAGGTTTAACCCCATAATTGAAGGGCCGTGGCATAGATTTGCACAGTTATCAACGTTATTTGTGCCTATTACCGTCCTGGCAAACTTTTGAAAAATATAATTATCTTCATTGGTGCATCTGGCAGATCCTAAAAATCCAAGAGCATCCTTATCTTCTTCCTTAATCTTTTTAAGTTTAGAAGCAATTAAACTGAGAGCTTCGTCCCATGTTGCCTTTTTAAAGCCATTATTTTCTTTAATTAAGGGATATTTAAGTCTATCATCGTGGTTGATGAATTCATAGGAATAATTCCCCTTAGGACAGAGTTTTCCCTCATTTACAGGACTTCTTTTCCAGGGCTCAACGCCTTTTATTTTACCATCTACAGTAACAAGGTTTAAACCGCACCCACACCCGCAATAAGGACATATTGTAGACGTGAAATTCATTTCCAAGCCATTACCCCCATAATTAACTTTAATAATTATTTAAAACTACTGACCTTGAATTTAAATTATATGACCCAAATAGATATCCAAATGCATTTTTTCATGTAATATAACACACATAATCCTAAACTTGATTATAAACCTTGAAATTTAATTAATTTAATAATAACAACCCGATTAATTATTTATTGGGAAGTTTATGTATTACTAACACTATCAAGAATATAAATGTTTATGTAGAACTGCTTATATTAATAATGAACAAAAGAACTGTTTAAAAAATAAAATTTTTGCCTATTTTGCGTTCGAACTGCAAATGGGGATCTTTAACTTAATATGATGGCCTTTTTGACTAAGACTAGTTAAATTTAATTGAATTTAAATCTTTAAAATCTAAAAAAAAATAAATGAGGTATAGAATACTTACATCTCTCTAAACCCAATAATTAAAAAAAATGATATTAAAATATAGTTTTATTTTATATAATTATTCGCTCTAATTATTCTATAGCGATACATTCCCAAGGTTGAACGTCTGTATCAATAGTGGCGTATAATTCTTTTTCTACATCCTGGAATAAATCTTCACAAGTGAATTTTAAACCTGGAATTTTTTTAACAGAATACATTTTGCCTCTTCCACTTTTAACGATTATATCGCCCTCTCGGGTTATACCAACTATTAATTGTTTTATTTCTGCCATATTATCACCAATCAAAATAATTTAATTTTTACTCATTTATAATTGCTTAAGAAAATCTCTATAATTATTTTCCATCTACATAATTTATTATATCTCACAATATAAGTACTGTTATTTTAAATTTTAACCATATTAAAAATATCGAGTCATTACTTAAAATAGGAAACTAATCATTTTTTTCATAAAGATATATGTTATGCTATCTTTTTCCGTCGGGTATTATAAAATACACGATAACTATCTTAATCTTCTTCATAGAGTTATATGTTACCAAATACTCAATAATCTTTTTCAGTCCAGTACTATCCAAAAATAATTCAACGAAATCTAATCTTTATCCATAATCATGTGTTGTCTCAAAATACTTCAGTAATTTTATTCCTTCAGGTGAAATACTGAAGTTTACCTGCCATATCTCCATTCCTTTTGAGATACACTTTTGTACTTCATTTTCTACAAAATCACTGTTAGTACTCCTAACTTCAACCTTAAATCCAGGATTATCGTAAATAAAACAAACTAAAAGAATTGCTCTCTGATTAGTAGTAAAGCTACCTGCCAGTTCATTGATATGTTTAATAAAACGTTCTGTAGAGCTGAATTTTCCAACCTTTTTCGTATTGATGTGTTTCGGATAAGGCAACTGTATAATTAATAGTGGCATTTTAACTTCAATATAAGTATCTCCAACAAGAAAGTCCAGTTTAGAAATTCCCAGTACCTGTTCACGGAGAACTGTATCATATCCACTAACCATATCTTGAAATAAACCTTTCACCAGAGCATTTTCTACATATCGATTGGCAGCATTCTGGCCCAATCCATGATTTTTCTTTTGATTCAGGTAGATCTAATGAAACTGCTTCTACAGTATACGGCGTTTTACGCTTTGGATCATTGCTTTAGATAGTAAACAAGGTATTCCAGATAGATCAATATTCCCAATCCTTCCAGTTGTTGGGCAATGACACCACTTCATTATCGATGACAACATCAATTGTAAACTGGCTTTTTCTCCTTTCCATAATTCCCTCCATTAAAGGCGTTTCATACTTAAGAACCATGTTATTTTCCATAATTTACCTCTAACTATTGTATATTCATTGAATTTTGGGGACCTTTTCAACTCTTTTCCAGACTTTAGATCTCAAAAGAATCAGTGCAAATATTCCCAGAAGTACACTGCCCATAATATTACCCAGTAAACCATTACTGGAATAAGCAAGATATGCTGCCACAATATTACCTGCTTTATTATTAAATAGATGTATTATTATTGCTGCCCAGACACTTCCAGTTTTTAAAACTGCATAACTTAAAATAATGCCCATTACAATGGTGAAAATTGTCATTAAAACATTACCTAGAATGGGGTGTCCTGGAAAATTATAGCCCATTGCATTCATTGGATAATGCCATGCGCCCCATATGATACCCAGTACCAGAACACCTTTATAACTGCCTAAAAGAGGAAATAGTCTGTCCTGGAGGTATACTCTCCATCCAAATTCTTCTCCAAAATACCATGCCCATATTGTAAAGAAAGAAAAAATTAAATAAGGTATCAATGTTATGAAGAATGTGTAAATGTTAAATTCCGCAGCAGGAGCGCCTAAACCACTGAAATAAACTATAATACCCTGAAAAATAAGTATTAAAAGAACAGTTAATGGCAAAATGAGGTAATATTTACGGTTCCTGCCAAAGGATAATTTTGAAGCTTTCAGGCCGTTTCTCCACTTCTTTTTCAAGTTCAACAGTATTACAGCTAACATCCCTAAAACTGCAACAATGGTTGAAAGAACAGGCTGATCCATTACACTCCCCATTACTGGCTGATAATAGTTCTCAAAGGAAAATAAAACAACATAAAGTAAGAAGAATGTAAATACAATTTTTGATTCTCTGGTAAGGGCACTAGATTTGAAGTAAATAATACAGATTATGGCCGCAGTGGCAGGTATAAACATGCTCAATACCAGCGTGGCGACCCATATTTGAGAAGGTGGAGATGGTATGTAACCAGCGATACTATAAATAAAAAATTGAAGAATATAAGTCGCTGCAAAGGTAATGATTAAAAATATAGATAATTCTTTTTTCAGTTGTCCTCTTTTTAATGTTTTATTCAATATAAATCCCCACTATTAAATTAATTTATAATATACCTAAATTATTCCCCTACTTTATATTTAAATATGGACTAAACCGCTGAAAATAGCTGTAATCTATTAATCTGATTATTTCAATGTACTTAAACTCATTTATTTATAATAAGTCAAAGCGGACATTTATTTTGATAATTAAATTCATCAGGACTTAAAATTCTGAAGGAATTTTATTTAGAAAAATAGTTAGTGTACTGGCCATTAAATAAAAAAACATCTGTATTAAAATCAGGATTCAGTTTATTTTAAATTATATTAGAACCTTATCATTGAGTTTTGCATGATTAAGTTAAGAACTCATTTAAATAAAAAAGAAATTAAGTTTTAAATTGATACCATTTATTTAGCGTTAGAACTTTGAATTCTCTCATTCATCTGTCTTCTGAAGTTCTGGTATATTTCTGCATTCTCTTTTTCTGCTAGTCCACCATCAAGACCTTTTACAACTTCTTCTGAAGGGATACGGTCCGAATTGACCTTTCTTTCATACCGGAAGGAGGGCCAGTTATCAGGTAAATCTGCAAGGTGCACAAATTCCATATTATAAGGCATGAGGTCAATCTGTTCTTCTAAAACTTTATCTACATACTTTTTATTGGGTTCAAAAGTTATCATAGGCCTAATCGAATCAGCCTGCATGATATCTTCAATGTTTCTGCCTTCGTGTTTTTTAATTAAATCTGCACACATGTTGAAGTGGGTGATTTCCATCTGTGCAAAGTGTTCCCATAACCTTCTTATCCTTCGGTTTGGCTCTGTTAAAGCAGCGGAACAATAGTTATACGCTTCGTTAAGTTGTATCATTGCTACTTTTTCGAGCATAGTCTCATTTGGATCACCCAATAGTCCATATTGAGTTACATGCTGTTCTTCAATTTCTGCAATTTCGGAATACAGTTTACGTGCCAGATCATCACTGCACATATTTCCATGGGATTTGTAGAATAGTTCAGTCTGCTGTTCACCGGAAGTAATAGTGATATAATTCATTTTTGTCTTGAGTTCGGCCTCATCCTTGTCATAATGATTTCTCATGGAATCATCAGGATGTCTGTGCTCCATACTGGTAGGTCTTCCAGGTTTAATGTCAGTTTTTCCCTTAGTTATTTGTTCAGGGTCTTCGCCATTCAGTATCTGCATCAAGCATCCATATCTATACAGATGGTCAAAATCCTCAAGCAGTGCAAAATCCAATGTACTTTTCACATAGGAATCGGGTTCGTGTTGAGCCAGGTTTGCTGTAAGATCTACAGCAACTTGTTCATAACCAAGGGTAGTTTCCAATATGGTTTGATCAGGAGGATTAAGCCAGTCTACAGTTTGCTGCTGCTGAGAGTCTGCACGACGTATTTCAGCCATTTGCTTCTTAATTTCAGGATTATCAGCCATTCTTTCCACTGCATGAGATGTTAATACAGAATTAGTCTCGATTCCATTCATTAGAATAACTCTAGTACGAGTATAAGGATCTACATCCATCTTGTCATACGGTTCCTGAATTACTTCTTCCCAGTTCATATATTCTGATTCTATAGGAATTCCATCCATTTCAAATGGTTTAAATTGAGCCATACTATCAACCTCCACTTTAGAATTTCCTATGTAATACTTTATTTATAAAATTTAATATTATTGAAATAAAATACTCCGTTTATTAAAGACCATACTGACAAAATAAGAGTTATAATTAGATATGAGTTTTTATATAACCACAACCACACTATAGCTAAAAAAAATGTATTTAACTGATTTTTAATCTTTTAATGTTTAATGAACTAATTTCCGATATATCAAAAACAATCCAGTACCCCTTTAGTGACTTAACTCACAATAACAGAAATAAATTATTACCAATATAAGTTTAATTCTCTTGATCCATTAAAAAAGAAAAACAAATTCCATATAAATGAATATGATCATTGTGATCCTAAAAATATAATATTTATCGCTTCATAACCATTTAATAAATAATTTAAGTTTTAATTGTATGGATAATAGTGAAATATAATGTGATTAATTCTATTTTAGATAGGTATCCATTTAAACTAAAGATAAAAGTTTTACGTTGATTATAGGAGTATAAAAATAGGAAATATTATATTGTATAGCGTTGATAAACTACTGTTAAAGATATGATAAGGCATTTCAAATTAATACTTTTATACCGCTTCTTATATCAAAATGAAAGTATATATGTAACACTTTGAACCAGCCTATTATTTATATATGAAATAGAATATTAAATAAGGTGGAAAAATGGCAATTATACCCAGTGCATTATCTCCAGTATCTAACATTATTGACAACATTATACCTGAAAAATATGCAGTTATGATGCAGGAAATGCTTATAAGAAGTGGAATGTATGTTAAAGCTTCAGATATAATAACTTTAGATCTCATAATTGCAATTGGGTTAGCCGTACTCGCAGCTGTTTTATCATTATTACTTGGCATAAACCCTATTTTAGGGGCGCTAGCTGGTTTCGTAATACCCACCATACTTATTGGTGTTTGGATATTTTTCATGATGGAACGCAGAGTTGATGCTATTGAAAATGGAACTCCTGATTTTTTAAGACAGATCGCATCTTTACTTCGTGCAGGTGTTGGTCTTGAAACTGCTCTGGAAGACGTCTCAAGACATGGAGAAGGCCCATTAACTGATGAATTAAAAAGGGCTGTAATAGAGATTAAAATTGGAAGTACATTTGATGATGCAATACTTGCAATGGGCGAACGTCTTAAGTCTAAAAACTTAGATAGAACATTCAGGATGATATTAGAAGGAAGAAAAACTGGTGGAAGTCTATCTGACGTTGTTGAAACAGTTGCAGAAGATTTAAGGGCTGTTTTAGCACTTCAAAGGGAAAGGAAAGCAAATGTAATGATGTCAGTAATGTTTCTTATTATCGCAGCCATAATAGCTGCCCCCTTTGCACTCGGAATGATAATGACATACAATTCATTTATTGCGTCTGTAGGTAAACCAAATCCACTTGCAGAAACTGCAACACTTGCTGCAGGCGGTTATATAATCATCCATTCCATCATAGCGTCACTGTTAATTGGTATTGTTATGTATGGTAGTGCAAGAAAAGGCGTTAAATTTGCATTATTACTGGCCCCGGCAGCCTATGGGATATTTGTTGTAATACAAATGTTGGGTCCAAAGATTTTAGGAACAGGTTAGTTGGTGTTAAATATGGGAATGCTAGAAGAAGAAAGGGCACAGGGTGCAGCGGAATATCTACTAATTTTTGGCGGCATAATTGTAATTGTAATTGCAGCAGCACTTTATTACAAGAATTATTTAGCAGGAATGGGTAGCGAAATTAACAAGACCGATTTGAAAAATATCAACAATTCATTAAATGGATTACTCCCTAAATTTAGTTAATAACCAATTTTACAGTTAATACTACCTACTTTTTTTATAATTACTCATGTCCATGGTGCACAGTTTATACTTCATGTTAACCTGTCACTGGTTAATTTAAGTTGAACTTGTTTAAGAAAATTCCAATTTATTTAATCAATGATTTACATAAATTATAGCGCTAACATAACGATTCTGGACATGAACATGAGCGACAATTAATTATTTAATTATATTAATTACATAAAATACTGCAAACATCTATTCACAGCGGGAGGTAAAAGTATGGACATGCTGATAAACGGTAAATTAATGGATAAAACTGAGAAAATAGAAATTAGAAATCCGTTCAATAATGAAGTAATAGATACAGTACCTCAAGGGAATCACGAAGACGTGCAAAATGCACTGATTGCTGCAAACAGAGCAAAGAAAGCCCTAAATGATCTTTCATCCCGTGAAATATCAGAAAATTTATATGGAATTCATGAAGAATTATCAAAAAATTCAAAATCCCTTGCAAAATTAATAACCATTGACTGCGGTAAACCCATTAAAGATTCAATAGAAGAAGTTAATCGTTCCATACAAACTATTTTACTTGGAGCAGAAGAATCAAAACGTATATACGGCGAAACAATACCCATGGATGCCTGTGCCGGCGGGGAAAATGTGATTGGTTTTACAATGCGGCTCCCATTAGGTGTGGTTGCTGCTATAACCCCTTTTAATTATCCTTTAAACCTGGCAATTCATAAAGTGGCACCAGCAATTGCAGCTAAAAACAGTGTGATTCTAAAACCATCCATGAAAGCACCGCTTACCGCGTTGAAAATGGCCGAAATTATGGATTTTTACCTTCCAGATGGGGCCTTAAATGCTGTAACAGGGCATGGAAGAACCATTGGTGATGAGATTGTAACAAGCCCTGTTGTAAATAAGATCTCGTTTACTGGAAGTGTGGAAATCGGCGAACATATATCTAAACAGGCAGGGATGAAAAAATTAACACTTGAACTTGGTGGAAATGATCCACTCATTGTACTTGAAGATGCAGATATAGAAAAAGCAGTTGAAGCAGCTGTAAGAGGTTCTTATCTTAATGCAGGCCAAGTTTGTATTGGAGTAAAGCGTGTGATTCTTGATGATAAAATAGCTGATGAATTTATCCAGAAATTTGTAAATAATACTAAAAAACTTGTTACTGGAGACCCCATGGATCCTGAAACAGATGTAGGCCCTTTAATAAATAAAGGAGCAGCAATTGAAGTTGAAAACAGAGTAAATGAAGCCGTAAATGATGGAGCAGAGCTTTTATGTGGTGGAAAGCGTGAAGGGACTTTATATCTGCCAACGATCCTGGACAATGTTGATTCTAAAATGAAAATCGTACAATATGAAACATTCGGCCCTATCTCGCCAATAATCCGCATAAATGGGATTGATGAAGCAGTAAAAGTTGCAAATAACACCAAATATGGATTACAGGCAGGAATATTCACAAATAACATTAACAATGCTATGAAAGCTGTAAAAGAGATAGAATCTGGAGGAGTTATAGTAAACAAACCGTCAACATACCGTATGGACAACATGCCTTTTGGAGGCTGTAAAATGAGCGGGTTAGGTAAAGAAGGTATAAAATATGCCATTGAAGATATGACTAAAACTAAAATCGTGGTTATTAACCCTCTTTAAAAAAATAATAGAAGCAGTTCTAACCATGCCCTATAACAACTACTGGGAAGTCTGTACAAATATAGTAAAGCGGAAAATATAGGTAAAAACCTTAAAAAAAAGTTACTGAAATACCGTTTATTTCACAAGAGCAGTAGGAATCGCAAAATAAAAAGTTGAACCTTTTTCAGGCTTAGATTCAACCCATATTCGCCCGCCGTGAAGTTCCACCACTTTTTTACTAATAGCCAGGCCTATCCCCGTACCTTCATATTCTTCTTTGGTATGTAGCCTCTGGAATATAGTAAAAATACGCTCTGCGTACTGTTGTTCCATTCCTATTCCATTATCCTGAATACTGAAAATGTATTCCTCCTTATTTTTATCTTTACAGACTTTTATATTGATTTTAGGTGGAACTTCTGGTTTCCTGAATTTAATGGCATTTCCAATTAAGTTCTGGAATAATTGAATCATCTGTCCAGGTTCGGCCATTATTTTTGGAAGGTTTTCATAGGTAATTTCAGCATTATTTTCATAAATAGCAGTGTTAAGGTTATTTAAAGCAGATTCAAGAACATATCCCATATCTGTCAGTTCGAACCCTTTTTTCTTTGTTGCTACGCGGGAGTAGTTCAGGAGGTCGTTAATTAAAGTTTGCATCCTTTTTGCGGCATCTACAATATATTCAATAAACTCATCAGCATCTGAATCTAACTTATCTTTATAACGACGTTCAATTAACTGGGTAAAACTGGTAATGGTCCTGAGAGGTTCTTGAAGGTCATGTGACGCAACATAAGCAAACTGCTGCAGTTCCTCATTAGAATGTCTTAACTCTTTTACGGTTTCTTTTAATTCTTCTTCCAACTGCCTTCGTTGTGTAACATCATGACTTATTACAAGTAATGACTCTATTTCACCACCATCATATTCTGGAACCATATATGAATGAAAGAATTTTAATCCGTGGATTGAAGGAAATTCATATTCCATTTCCTGTATTTCTCCAGTTTTTAAAACCTTTCTGGCATTTTTCATCCATATTTTAGCAATGCCATTTAATGGGGTTATATCCTCAATCTTCTTACCAATTAAATTCTCAGAGGATAATCCCAAAGTGTTGGAACCATGGTTGACATATTTATACCTTAATTCTTTGTCTAATCTTGAAATAACATCGGGAGAATTCTCTGCAAGAGCCCTGAATTTTTCTTCACTTTCCCTTAAAGCCCTTCCTATTCTTTTAATCTCACTAATATCGCTTTCCAGTCTCATGTTGCATCTTGAAAGTTCTTTAGTACGTTCCTGAACTTTTAACTCCAAAGTGTCCTGTGTTTCCCTTAAAATACGTTCTAACTCTTTAAGTCCAGTAATATCCTCACATACAATTAATACCGTAATTTTCCCATCATTTTCTTTTACTGCGCGTGCTGTTTCCTTAACCCAAATCATACTGCCGTTCCTACGAACTTTGCGCAGTTCCCAGTGGAATAATTGCCCAATATTCTTAATACAGCGCCTTATATTTAAGATAGCAGCTTTTTTATCTTCTTCGTGGAACACCTTTAATACAGATTGTCCAACTAACTCATGAACTGTAAACCCTAATTGTTCAGCTCCAAACTGGTTTACAGACAGTATTACAGCTTCGCAGTCCACAGTGAAGTACATTGAAGGATTGTGATCATATAAAAATCGGTACCGATCTTCACTTTCTATTAAAGCCTCTTCCCATTGCTTCCGATCTGTGATATCAATCCATACACAGTGAGTTTGCTTAAAGGTACCATCTGCTGAATATTCAATATTACCGTCAATTAGTATAGTTATTTGAGCATTATCTTTACATAAAAGCTTAAATTCAGATTTCCGCATATATCCTAATTCATTAAATCGTTTAAAACGTTTCTTAAATGTATATGCGCATTCAGGAGTCATTATATCGGTAAATGGACGTCCAATGATTTCTTCTTTGGTATAACCCATAGCATCAAGAAATGCTTGATTTACCTCGATAAAATCACCATTACAATCCAACGACTGGTATGGAAGAGGAGAATTTTCATATAACAACCTGAACATTTCTTCACTTTCTCGAAGTGCATTTTCAGTGAGTTTACGTTTCTTTATTTCATTCCTCAATTTTTCATTGTTTTTACTAAGCCTAACCACATATTCTGCAATTTGTTCCAGTTCAACAGTTCCATCCTGTAACGCCTTTTCCAGGTCGCAGATAAGTTGTTCTTTAGTTTTAATCCCAGTTTTCATTTTGAACAACCCGCAATATTTTTTATTTAACGACTAATTTGAATTTTTTTAGTTCTATATCGTATAAACGCATTTTTATTGTTAATAAAGCATTTAAATTCAACTTTTCAAAAATAGTTCCATCAGGTTAATTTTATTTGAATATGTTGAACTCCTGTTTTCCAGCATAACATACCGTGGTAATATGCTTTCAAATTCAATTATACTTTAATTAAATAAAGTATTACTTAAATAGGATTTCTTAAATTTTTTATTCAATTCGTATCCGTTTTTATTATTTGATCATTAATACATTTTTCGATTCTTTTAGCAGGACGAAAATAGGGTAAATTCAAAATTAAATGAATTTTAATAAACAAAATCCGTTAAACTTTACAAAATAACATTCAAAAAACTAGACTATTAACGTTCAAGTTGATTAAAAAATAAAATTTTGGTTTAAATTAAAAAATAGAAGATTAAAGATTATTTTAAGAAAACCTCGGAAACTGTCATAATCCCTCAAAATCTGTTATTTTGGGGGAGGTAAAATCGGAGATTTTCAAATGCTTTGCTTTTTCTAAAATTCAAAGAATTTTCGAATGATTTTTGAGAATTTTTGCTGTTCATAAACACTAACTCACGTTAGTGCTTTAAAAAGTCTTCAACAAAATTTCTAGCCTCATTCAACGCTTCCAGAGGAATTCCTTTTGGCATTCCACCTACTTCTCCTTCAACATTTTTCAAGACACCTTCTCCAGCCCCTAAAAACATTCCTTCACTGGTAATTCCCATGAAGCTTGTTGGTGGGAGCATTGCTACAGCGACCCTATTGGATTCTTTAACCTCTAAATCGTTAGTTACGACTGTTATGACCCTTTTGATGTTTACATTACAAACAAAGAGACTGTCTGCACCAGGATGTTCTCCTGCACTTACAATCTCCCCAACTTTAATATCAATGGCAACTATGGGGTCATCTATTGGTCCGAGAGCCAATCGTTTATCTAAATTTAAAACTGTATCTAAAAAGAAACGTATTTTAGCGATGGCTTCTTCTAATTTAATTTTTTCTTCTTTATTTACCATATCTAAAAAGTGACTGTACCATTTTTCCCCACCGAAATTTTCAATTATTTTCCCTGCCTTTTCCTTTAGAGATTCAATTTGAGGCATTTTAGCTAAATCAGCAGGTTCAGCATAAGAATAATAGAGGGATTGAATTTCAGGAATCATATCTCTGGCTATTTGTCGAACATCTCTTTTATTCCACCTTCCTTTTAAATTAGCTCCTTCTATGGTTCTTAAAAAAAGATCTACTGACTTTTCACATACTAATAATCTGTAATCATTGCTTGTATCCCACATATAATCACCATAACTATCAAAATTCGAATTATAAGTAATACATTAATTCAATTTCTTTATTTGTTTTATAGATTTAATTATTTAGAATTTTAATTTACTTTATAATTGTCCTTTACAATTTATAACTTCAATGACCACTGCCGTAAAATAGTGAAAAAGTATGATTAAGTAATACTTATGTAATATTTTTAATCATAGTTTACATTGCGGATTCAAAATTCCATTAATACATTTAGGTATCCTGTTTTAAAACATTGGGCTAATTTTCGAAATATTTAAGTAGATAAATGATTCAAACCTTATTCAATAATCAGAATTATTTAACTAAATGTGGTGGTAACAAATGGTCGATTTATCTAGCCTGTATAATTTAGATGTATACACAACACGTGGAAAATACGTTGGAAGAGTTCAAGACGTGGTATTAAACATTAAAAAAGGAAGGGTATCAGTTCTTAAAACAAGAGTAATGGCACCAGATAAAGTAAAAAGTGTTGGAATAAGGGATGTTATTAAAACCAGCATGCGCTTTGTTCCAGAAGTAGACGAAGTAAGGCCTTTAAAAGAAGAAGGGAACATAGACATACAGTACGACAGAGTACAAGCTGTAGGAGATATTATTTTAATAAGCCCAGAAGTATCGACCACACCAGCAGCTGCAACCACATCAAAATAAGGGAAAATAAATGAAAGTTGGAATTATAGGATGCGGGGCCATAGCTAACATCATGACCAATTTTGCAGTTGAAGGTAAACTAGGCGTTGATTTAAAATTCTTTTATGATAAAGACATTGAAAGGGCAGAAAATTTAGCTCTTCAAGTTGATGGGACAGTCGTTCTTGAAATTGAGGATATGCTGGATAAAGTTGATCTGGTAATTGAAGCTGCTTCACCTCATGCCGTTGGAGAAGTTATCCCTCAAGTACTGGAAAGCGGGAAAAATGTTATTATAATGAGTGTTGGAGCTCTAATGGATTTTGAACTTAAAAATAGACTTGAAAAGATTGCAGCTTCAACAGGAGCTAAAATATATGCCCCTTCAGGCGCCATAGTGGGTTTAGATGGGATTAAAGCAGCTTCAATTGGAAAAATATCCAAAGCTTCGCTTATTACCAGAAAACCTCCAAGGTCACTTGGAATTAAAACAGATGGGGAAACTATTCTTTATGAAGGAAAAGCATCAGAAGCTGTTAAAGAATTCCCTACCAATATAAACGTAGCAGCAGCCCTGAGTATTGCCTGTGGAATAGATATTGATGTTAAAATAATAGCAGACCCCTCAGTTGATAGAAATATGCATGAAGTTCACGTTGTCGGAGACTCAGGTGAATTTACAACCATCACCAAAAATGTCAGGTGCTCCATGAACCCTAAAACAAGTGTTTTAGCTGCATATTCTGCAATTAAACTTCTTAGAAGATTAAATGAAAATATAATTGTAGGAACATAATTTTTTCCTATCTTATTTTTAGAAAATTTGATATTATGAGAGAATGTGAAATATTTTCAAGTTTGAAGGTTCCATGCGGATCCAAAATTGTTATAAGGATTGATGGAAGAACATTTTCTAAATTATCTCATGATTTAAAGTTTAAAAAACCTTATGATGACCAGTTTAAAGACATAATGGTTAAAACATGTGAAGATTTTTTTAAAGAATTCAGCCCTACACTTATTTACACCTTCTCTGATGAGATAAACATTTTATTATCTGAAATTCCATTTGGGGGAAGAATTGAAAAGCTGGACTCAGTTTTTGCCAGTTTTATTACAGGAAGCTTCACAAAAAACCTGTTAAAAACAGTTAAGAGGCCTATTTCATTTGATTCCAGAGTAATCCCACTTTCAAAAAAAGGCACTGTAACCTATTTTAAAGAAAGGCAGGACGAAGCCTGGAGAAACTGCATCAATGGATATGCCTACTGGACCTTAAGAAAGGAATATACTAAAAAAGAGACCATGGAAATTCTGATAAAGAAAAAAAGTAGCGGGCTCCATGATATCTTGTTTGAAAGAGGCATAAATCTAGCGGAACTTCCAGCATGGCAGAGAAGAGGTATCGGAATCTACAAAAAAGAAGAAATAATTGAAGGATATAACCCTGTTAAAGATGAAAAAGTAAAATCTGTGCGGAAAAAAATCTTTGTTGATAAAGATCTGCCTATATTTAATGCTGAATTTTTCAGCGAAAAGCTAATTTTATAGATATTTATAATGTATCTATCAATTTTTATGTTGCATAGAAATTTCAACTATAAATTATACAACAGATAGAAATGATTGTAATTTTGTTAAAAATAAATAATTTATAAAACTTTAAACCTGATAAAATGAAGCTGAATAATTTACTTGGGAAACTTCTTGGAACGTCTAAGTACCAGTTTGAAGAAATACATGTGGAAAGCGAAGTTATAGACGAAATAATGAACATTGCAAAGGAAGCATATCCTAACGAGTTCATGGCCCTTTTAGAGGGAAAAGTAGAGGAAAAAATACTTAAGATAACAGGTTTGGTATTTCTTCCAGTTGAAACTTCGCAGGAAGGTGCTGTAATGCAGGTATTCATGCAGCCTTTAACCACCAACTCCGTGGGATCTGTTCACAGCCATCCTGGCCCTAGTGCTAGCCCATCTGATGCAGATTTGAATTTTTTTGCATCAAAAGGATTTTTTCACATGATAATTGCAGAACCATATGATAGAGAAAGTATCAGGGCTTATGATTCCTTTGGCAATATAGCAGATTATAGGATAGTTTAAAAACAAATATTCATTCTGATTTTGTGGTTTGAAAATTAATTTAATCCAGCTTAAAAAATGAGAAAAAAAGAGAAATAAATAATTAATTATCTATTTTTTTTATTGTTGATGTAACTTTATAACTGAACGTATACAGCATCATAAACGTGTTCTAATGCCCTGATTTCATCAATTACATCTACTGGAACCTTTTGATCTACTGTTAAAACCATTACAGCTTCTTCGCTAGGTGCCTGCCTACCGACCTGCATTTTAGCAATGTTTATTCCGTGTTCTCCCAGTTTTGTTCCAATGGTACCAATACTTCCTGGGATATCTTTATATCTTGCTATTACCATTGTTCCTTCAGGTTTTACGTTGACCCAGTATTTGTCAATCCTTACAATCCTTGGCTCTCTTGTAGCATTACCTTCAATGCTTAGTTCGCCTTCATCGCTCTTAATTTCAATTTTTATAAGGCTTTTATATCCTTCTGCTTCGCTTCTTTTACTTTCTGTGATGACAATGCCCCTGTTTTTAGCAATGGTAGGTGCATTGATCATGTTTACAGGTTCAGTAAGTATGGAATTTAATGTTTCTTTTAAAATTGTCCTGCTTATTACGTCTACTCTTGGGAAGTCAGCTAGTTCTCCGCAGTAGGTTATATTAACTTCAGTTATGTTGCCTTTTGCAGCCTGAATTAAGAAATTAGCTAGTTTTTCAGAAAGTTTTAAATATGGTTTAATGGCGTGAAAGGTTTCTGGATCTAAAACCGGCATGTTTAAAACGTTTTTAGGTGCTTCACCAGTAAACACTTTCTTAACTTCGTTTGCAACGATTATTGCAGCATCTCTTTGTGCTTCTTTAGTTGATGCAGCGATGTGCGGAGTTACGACTATGTTATCAAGTGTTAAAAGAGGACTGTCTTTTGGAGGTTCTGTTTCGAACACATCAAGTCCGGCCCCACCAATTATGTTATTTTTAAGTGCTTCATAGAGGTCATCTTCGTTTATTATACCTCCCCTTGCACAGTTTACTATGAAAGCATTTTCTTTCATCATTTCAAATTCTTTTTTGGATATGAGATGTTTTGTCTCAGGGGTAAGTGGAACGTGTATTGTCATGACATCGGAATTTTTAAGTAAGTATTCAAGGTCTACAACTCTAACTCCTATTTCTGCTCCTGCTTCTTCAGTTACGTATGGGTCGTAAACAAGAATTTCCATTCCAAATGCCTTTGCCCTTATGGAAACCTGGGTTCCAATTCTTCCTAAGCCTATAATACCAAGGGTTTTACCATTCAGTTCTATACCCATGAATTTGCTTTTTTCCCATTTTCCTTCTTTTACGGACTTGTCTGCAATTGAAATTTTCCTTATAAGTGTCATTATAAGTCCCATTGTGTGTTCTGCAACAGTTATTGAAGTTGATTCTGGTGCATTAACTACCATTATTCCTTTTTCTGTAGCAGCAGCCATATCGACGTTGTCTACACCAACACCTGCTCTCGCTATAATTTTAAGCTTTTCTGCTGCTTCTATTACAGCACGAGTTACTTTAGTCCTGCTTCTAACAATAATAGCATCAAAATCTTTAATTTCTTCTATGAGCTCTTCTTGAGTAATGGAAGTGTTTACTACAACATCTGCCACATCTTCAAGCTCTTTAATTCCTTTTTCATTTATTTGATCAGCTATGATTACCTTCATTTTATCCATTATTTCACCAGCCGCATATCTATTTTAAATTTGCCATGATTTGTGCAAATGTAACTATAAGTCTCATATGAATTATGAATGAAAAAAGTTTAAAAATTTAATCGCTTATTAACTAAATAACATTCTTCACATGATCACAGCATGAGCCTAAACTAATAGAATCACTACTGTACAATATAGATAAATAAATTTAAACTATTGAGGATTTAATTTAATTATATCTATTGTTATAAGTTTTGTTGTTTATAATTTAAACTAATTAGTATAAGATTCAATAGAAATTAAGTAAAAGATTATCATTATTTAATAATGACATTTTTTTATAATTTCTATATTTTTAAAATCCTCTGTTTAAACTATTGTATCTCCTATTTCTATTTAAATAAAAATAAATTTAAATTTGTTGTTACATAATATTAATTAATATATAAAAATTATTAAATGAAGGGATGTAGATTACACAAAATGATACACACAGACAGATAGAAGAATTTTTAAAGGACAAAAATTTAATTGTCGCCTCAAACAGGGGACCTGTTGAATTTCATATTAAAGATGGTAAAACTGAGATGAAAAGAGGTGCAGGAGGACTTGTATCTACTTTAGTTCCATTTATGACCCGTGTTAAAGGAACATGGGTTGCAAGCGCCATGACCGATGGGGATCGGGAAATGGCAAAAAAGCATAAGAAGTGTTTAGTACCAATTCCAGAAGATAGCCTTGATTTTTGTGTTTTGTTCGTTGTTGTAGACCCAGAGATATATAAAGATTATTACAGCGTAATTAGCAACCCCCTCATCTGGTTTGTGCAGCATTACATGTGGAATACCCCATACATGCCAGAAATTGATGATAATATCCATAAAGCATGGCATGACAGTTATGTATATGTAAACCAGCAGTTTGCAGAAAGAATTATAGAAGAAGTAAAATTAAGTGAAAAAAAACCTTTGATCATGCTTCAAGATTACCATTTATACACCTGTCCTGGTTATATACGAGAAAAACTCGATGATATTTTTCTAAGCCATTTTATCCATATTCCATGGCCTCAATCCGAATATTTCAGCATTCTTCCAGAGTATATGCAGGAAGCCATTGTTAAGGGACTATTGTCTAATGATATTGTTGGATTTCATCTGGAAAAATACGCCAGGAATTTTCTATATACCTGTGAACCCTACGTAGATAAAGTAGATTACAAAACCAATACAATCTGGTATGAAGGGCGTAGAATTTTTGTAAAACATTATCCCATATCAGTTGATGATAAAAAACTCATAGAAAATGCAAAAAGCCCCGATGTAATAAAAAAAGAGGAAATAATTAAAAAAATCAAGGGAAATAATTTTTTACTGTATAGAACTGATAGAGCAGACCTAAGTAAAAATATAATCCGCGGATTTAAAGCTTATGAACTATTTTTACAGAAACATCCTGAATTTCATGGAAAAGTAGTATTTCTCTCAACTGGAATGCCTACAAGACAGCAGATAAAGGAATATTGTGATTATAGAGATGAATCTTACAGAATAATCGATTCAATAAATGAAAGGTATTCCAAAGATGGTTGGGTGCCAATTAAACAGATTTTTAAGGCAGATTATGGGCTTGTAACTGCGGCCTTTAAACATTATGATTGTTTACTTGTAAACCCCATTGTAGATGGTATGAATATCGTTGCCAAAGAAGGGCCAGTAGTAAATGAAAATAATGGCGTTTTAATAATGTCAAATGGTGCAGGCTCTTACGAAGAGCTTAAAGATTATTCTATCATTGTGAACGCTTATGATATCAGCCAAACAGCAGATGCAATTTATAGGGCCATTATGATGAGCAAACATGAACGACAAAGACTTATTGAAGGACTTAAAAAAACTGTCGGGGAAAGAAATGTTTATATCTGGATGCAGGAACAGTTTAACGATATTCGTAAGCTATTTTAAGTCATATATGCTCTAATTTTGTAGTAAATTCTTATTTTTAACTTATTGCTAATTTATCTGAAAATAATTATTTTAAGAGTAACACCATTTTAAGCTTGTATTTTAGCTGTAAATCTTCTTTTGAGTTCAAAAAATCAAAATAAATATAAATTCATTAAAACATATATTAATTAAGAAAGTTTTTTTAACACGCTCATGACTTGAAGGTGGTGCAGATTATTATGATAAAACTATATGAATTATATTGTAAATTGCACTTATTAGTACTCCAAATAGCTAAAATTACAATTTAATACAGGACAAAACTTATAAGTGTATTATAGATATGGGCGTTTAATAAAATTAATATCAGGAGGAAATTACCATTCCAGCTTTAGATGAATGCATAAATCGATTTCTTGAAGATAAAAATTTAATCATAGCATCTAACCGCAGCCCAGTAGAATTCTTTTATGAGGATAATGATGAAATAGGGATGAAAATAGGGGCCGGAGGAATAGTTCCCACTTTGCTCCCATTTATGGAAAAGAATGGAGGTACATGGGTTGCAAGCGCCATGACCGATGCAGATATGGAAATGGCAGGCAGATTCCCAGAAAATAAAATACCCATTCCACTGGAAGAACCCCGGTTAAATGTCCAATTAATTAGATTAGACAGAGAAAAATACAATGAATTTTATAATTCTTTCCATAACCCTTTTTTATGGTTTATATATCATTATCTGTGGAATTTAACATATACTCCAGAAATTGATGACAGTTTACATCATGCCTGGCAGAGCTATCAATATGTAAACCAGAGATTTGCAGAAAAAATAATTAAAGAAGTGAATTTATCAGATAAAGAACCTTTAATAATGCTTCAGGACACCCATCTGCAAACATGTCCAGCATATATCCGTGAAAAGTTTGATGATATTTTTTTGAGTCAGTTCATACATATTCCATGGCCTCATCCAGATTATTTTAATATATATCCCCGATACATTAGGAAATTCATTATAGAAGGGCTTTTATCTAATAATCACCTTGGTTTTCATACTAAAAAATATGTTAAGAATTTTCTTATGACATGTGAAAAATATGCAGATGAAGTAGACTTTAAAAATAATATAGTGCATTATAATGGCCGTGAGACATTTGTAAAGAACTATCCTATTTCTGTTGATACCAAAAAGCTAAATGAATTTGCAAAATCCGATGAGGTTTTAAAGCAGGAGCAGTATGTAAAAAAAATCAAGGGAAATAACTTTTTAATTTACAGAACTGAAAGAACTGATCCCAGTAAAAATATTATAAGGGGTTTTAAAGCATATGATCTTTTCTTCCAGAAGCACCCCGAATTTAAAGGCAAAGTCACATTTTTCATAACTGGGGTGACAACCAGAGAGAATGTGAAAGAATACAGGGACTATAAAACTAATGTAAATAATATAATCACTGAAATCAATGCAAAATATTCTAAAGATGGGTGGAAACCTATAGTTCCTCATTTTGATGCTGAATATTCACTTGTAACTGCCGCATTTAAAAACTATGACTGCCTTTTAATAAATTCAATTAATGATGGAATGAACATCGTCCCTAAAGAAGGGAGCATTGTAAATGAAAATGATGGTATTTTAATAATATCTGAAACCACAGGAGCTTACGATGAACTTAAAGAAAATGCAATTAATATAAATGCACTTGATATTACAGAAACAGCGGATGCCATTTATAAAGCCGTTGCAATGAAACATGACCAACGTAAAAAGCGTTTAAATGGACTTAAAAATACTATCTGTCACTATGATGTATATAGATGGATGGGAGAACAGTTCAACGATATTCAAAAACTATTTTAAGCACATAATAAATAGTTAGTTCACTGTTAGAGGGAGGCAAAATAATATGGATGTAAATGAATTCATTGTGGTAAGTTCAAACCACGTACCTGGATACAAAGCTGTTGAAACTCACGGTTTTGTATATGGACTGACTGTAAGAAGTAGGGGTCTTGGCGGACAAATAGGTGCAGGACTGCGTTCCATGTTTGGTGGGGAAATAAAAGAATATGTTAAAATGATGGAAGATACAAGAGATGAAGCTTTACATAGAATGGTACGTCACGCGCGATCAATGGGAGCTAATGCTGTAATAAGCGTGCGTTTTGATTCAAATGACATCTCAGACGTGATGCAGGAAATTTTAGCCTATGGAACTGCAGTAACAGTAGAAAAGGAGTAAATTTGGGATAAAAATGTTTGAGGGAACTATTACAATCAACAACAGGGAAATACCAAGAACTCTTCTTGGGACTTCTCCTTTTATAGGGGCAGCTCATTTTGGGCATAGATCTAGACTTTACCAGTTAGACCTTTATGACAAACCAGAAAACATACTTAAAATACTTAAGAAATCACATGAACTTGGAATTACTGGTATTCAGCTTATACCTTATGAACCTGTAGTAAAAGCCCTTAACTGGGCCGTGGATGAAGGTTATGATTTTAATATTGTTGGAACTGTAAGACAGGACTGTGAAAATGAAGATATAGAACTTCTATCCCAGCTTGGAGCAAGTGCTATGATTCTTCATGATGCAGCCGCCGATAGTTTGAATTACGATTTTTTAGCTGAAAAACTTGAAGATATACAGCAAACAGGGGCTGTTCCAGGGATTACAACACGCAAGCCTTTCAATACAACAAAAAATCTTTTAGAATCACCCATATTGGACTTATTTGATATTTATATGGTCCCTGTAAATAAACTAGGATATCTAATGGATACTGACGCTTTTATTGCCAAAGAACGTGGCGAATTTAGAGATATAATTGTTAAATTAAATAAAACAATCATTGCAATGCAGACTATGGCTGCTGGAATACTTACTCCTGACGATGCTTTTGACTTCTTGAAAACACTGGATTATGTTGATTTAATGACTGTGGGAATTGCATCTGAAAGGGAAGCTGAAGAAACCTTTGGTTTGCTTAAAAACAAGTAGCCAATAAAATTTTATTTTTTGGTTTGAATTTATTTGTGGATAAAATTGATTTCTTTTTAAAAAAATATGAAAAATAATTGAACCCTTTTTCTCCGAGCTCAAAATTCATTTTTGAGCGAGGCAAATTTCAATTGCTTCGGAATATCTATAGATTTAAATAAAAAAATTAAAATAAGGATTTTATGAATTAAAAAATAATTAAATAGTGAATTCGTTTTGATTCTCGATCTCCGCAGCGAAAAACAAAGTTTTTCGCTAGGATTTTTTGATAAAAAATTTTCTAGGAAAATTTTTTTAGTTACATTCTTCTTTCCGTTCTCTGATGATTTTCAAGAATTCCCCGCGGCTTTCCATTTCACTCATTTCCCAACTGTGAACAGCCGGGACACCTTCAATACAACTTAAAGGTTTTTTATTCTTTAAAATGAATACTGCATCCGTCCCAGTTACACCTGCAAGGTCTTTAACATTTACCGCCATTTTTTCCAGGATCTTCTGGTTCCTGTTTTTTTCCATATTTGTTATCATGGCGATCTTTTCTTTTAATTGAGGGTCGCTGGTTGTGAGTGCATCGAAAGGAGTTTTGCTGGTTGGAATAATTCCAAAGCCTAATTTAATTAATTCTTTTGGTGTTTTTTCAGTGATGACCTCTTTTTCAGCTTCCGGAACTTTAAAGAGATCGACTGAAAGTGTAATTTTCATGTTTAAAATAGTTTCAAGAGTTATCACAGTTTCAGGGGATGCCCTAACCTGTCCACGTTCATATTTATATATAGTTTCACGTGAAACATGGGCTTTATCTGCTAGTTCTTTGAGGGAAAGGTTTTCTCTTTCTCTAGCTTCTTTAACAGCGTCACCATCTATCTGAACGAAGTATCCCCCACGGTCTGCAAACACTTCAGGATAAATTTCTTCTGTAATCATATTCCGCAGGGTTTCAGGAGCAATTACAGGTATTCCATGTCTTTCATAGACAACGTCCTCTTCCAAATATTCATATTTGGATTTTACCCCTACAACTAGAGGAGATGCTAGAAAAGTGCTTGCTAACTTCTTTATTTCTTCTGCCTGCTGCCCTGTAAAAGAATCTATATTGATTAAAACTTTAAGTAATAGCAACAACAATCTTTTTCGAGCGACCATATCAAAACAACTTCTATCATATATGTGAGAAGTTTCAAAATTATGGTTTGCCAAAAGTTCGTTTATTTCTCTTAAGATATGATCCCTTTGCATTTTGATCACCGAATTAGATCTATGTAATTGTATATTGTCAGGTGAATTTTATGTATATTGGTATAGATGATACAGACTCCAAAGATGGAATGTGCACCACTTTTATATGTAGTGTTATAATTGAGGAACTTAAATATTTTGGTTTCAACATCATTGGCTATCCTCGTTTAATACGTTTAAATCCGTTTGCCATGTTTAGAACACGTGGAAATGGAGGCTTATCATTCAGATTAAATGTGGAATCAGAAGAAGATATTAAAAAGGTTAAAGAAATAGTTTTAAAAAATGTAGAAGAACTCTCAGAACTCGGTGATGAAAGAACCAATCCGGGTGTTGTATTTTACCAGGGCGAAATTACAGATGAGCTTAAATCTTATTCTATGAGAGTCATAAGGAATATAATATCTATTGAAGAAGCTGAAGAATTTGCAAATAAAATAGGGGCTGAGTTCTTCAAATTTAAAAAAGGCAGAGGCATAATTGGCGCTCTTGCGGCTATAGGATGCCCTGATACTGATAAAACCTATGAATTACTTGCATATAGAGTGCCTCAAAATTATGGAAAAGAAAGGCGGATCGATCATGAATCTGTATTCGAGATGAATAAAGCAACTTACCCCGAGACTTTCGATAATTTAGATATTGACAACTGCTATGTTGCAATTGAACCTCATACCCCCTGTCCTATTTTATATGGAATACGCGGCGAAAGCCCAGATGCAGTCTTAAATGCAGGTAAAATGGTAAAAGTTTATGAAGAAATTGCAGAAGCCAGAGTATTTGAAACAAACCAGCACACAGATATGCATCTTATACAAACCCATAAAATTTCAGACATGGAGAAGCTCAAATGCTACATCGTAAAAGGAAATGTCAAAGACTTCCCTTACACTAGAGAAGGAGGTCATGTTATATTCACTTTAGAAGATGCGTCTGGTGAAATTCCATGTGCTGCCTATGAGCCCACCAAAGAGTTTAGAGATATTGTAAGGGAATTAGCCCCTGGCGATAAAGTAAGAGTATACGGAGGAATTGGAGAGAAAGGAACATTGAACATAGAAAAGTTCGAGATTCTAGAACTTGCAAAGATCTATGAATCTAAAAACCCCCTGTGTGAATGTGGAAAACGTATGAAATCTGCAGGAAATGGAAAAGGTTATAAATGCCCTAAATGCGGTACAAAATTAAGGGCTGATACTAAAGACACCATTGAAGTAAAAAGGAATATTAAAAAAGGATTCTACGAAGTACCTCCTTCTGCAAGGAGACATTTAAGTAAACCACTTGTAAGAATGGTATAATTCATTTTTACCATATTTTTAAATTTCCATTTCACCAGGCAGCTTTGCCCAGTTAATCCAGAAATCTCCAAGAGAGTCAGAGAACTTGATAAATGAATCATAATCACTTGGTTTGACGATGAACGCATTTGCATGGTAATGATATGCACACAGCATGTCTCTTTCATTTCGAGACGCTGAAATGATTATCACTGGAATTAATTTGAGATGATCATTTGTTTTAACTTTTTTTAAAACATCAAAACCTCCAGTTGGAGGTATATTGATATCAAGTAATATTATATCCGGTTTAGGGACATTAGTATATTTTTCCTGACGATTTAAGAAATTATTGGCATCACTGCTATTTTTAACTGAATAAAATTCATTTTGAAAGTTTGATTCTTTAAATGCTTCTTTAAAGAGGCGAATATCTGCCGGATTATCCTCAACTAATAATATTTTAGTAAATTCAATATCTGACATACCATCACTTTCTCAGTTTATTTAAGTTACAGAACAATATACGAACATCATATCAACTTATTATTCTTAAGTTGACCGGGGTGTCATAATCAAATTAATTCAATCATCTACTGTCCGCATTCTGGCTTAATATTTGTATTTTATCCTATAAAAAGTTATTCCAAATATGACTGTCTATGAATATTATCACACCCTTTTCTGGTGCAAATGCATATAATATCATAATATATGGAAGTAGTGAATTGGATAAGAACCAATGTAGAATTGAATCGAACTATTTAAAGTAATATTAATCTATTAATTTATATTATTAATGGATCTAGATCATTTTTTATCAATTACTATAATCAATTTATCTAATTTTATCCATATTTACACATGATTTTTTTAATTTACATGTTTTTACAGAGTATATGATTAACAAACTGATCAAAAAGTTTATCTTATGAACCTAGAATTTACGATCAATGATAACAGGAAAATTTACAGATTTTATTACTGGAACTCACCATAAAAAAGGCCCTAAACAAGCCATAGATCAGGCTAAACTCTGTTTTTTAGACTTTTTAGGGGTAACTCTCAGGGGATCTAAAACCAGAAGCTCAATTGCAATAAATAATATTGTAAAAGAAGACAGTGAATCAACTATCATTGGCCATAAAAAAGCAAATATTCTTGATTCTGCTCTTGCAAATGGGATAGCTGCACACTGCCTTGATTTAGATGACGGACACAGATTTGCCCAGATGCACCCCGGAGCCTGTGTTATACCCGCAGCATTATCAACCTGCGAAGCATCTAACAAAAGTGGAAAAGAATTTATAAACTCAATCATTGCAGGCTATGAAGTTGCAATCTCCCTTGGAATTCTTGTAAACCCCGAACATCGGAATAAAGGGTTTCACAGTACTGGAACCTGCGGAACGTTTGGAGCTGCAGCTGCTGCATGCTACGCACTAAAACTTGACAAAAAAGAGACATTAAATGCCCTTGGACTTGCAGGAACTCAGGCAGCCGGCCTTTTAGAATCAGACCATTCTGGATCAATGGGAAAACATCTACATGCAGGAAAAGCTGCACATACAGGAGTTTTATCAGCGCTTCTTGCAAAAGAGGGATTTACCGGCGCTTCTTCAATCATCGATGGAAAAGAAGGGTTTATATCCTCAATGGTAAATGGTGATATTAATAATAAGAAACTGGAAATAGGAAATTTCCATATTCAGGATGTATATTTCAAAAAATACCCAGTATGCAGACATTTACACTCTACAATTGATGCTGCTTTTTGTATTTTAAATAAAAACAGTATTAAAACAGATGATATACAAAAAATAATCGTTAAGACATATAAAATTGCTGCAAACCATGATAATTATGATCCAAAAACAAAAGAAGCTATAAGGCAAAGTTTACCTGTAAGTCTTGCAATAGCAGTGCGAAATGGAAATTTAAGTCTTGATGACTTGAAAACAGATGATGAAATAGCAAAAATTTCCAGTAAAATTGTCACTGAATGTGATGAGAATCTGGATGAATCATACCCATATAAAAGATCATCAAACGTAATAATCCAAACTGAAGATCACTCCTACAGTGAATGTGTTGATTTACCAAAAGGAGAACCTGAAAACCAGTTTACCTTGAATGAATTAATGGACAAATTCATAGAGTTGAATCCAGGAGTATCGGCCAATATTTTAGAAATACTAGATGATTTAGAAAATTATAACATGAAAGAATTAATGATGACACTGGATAATGAATTTAAAATAACTAACTAAACTATTCAGATTTAAAATTAATAAATTACGCTAATAGAGAAGGATAAGTGATAATGATGCAGACTAAAGAGTTTCTTAAAACTATTGGAATAGAAAATAATAATTTAAGAGTATCAAAAAAGAGGTTTCCAGATGGTTCACAGTACAGGTTCGAAGTTCCAGGGATTCAGAAACCCGGTGCAATGGCGGCCCTTATTGATGCTACAGATAAATATGGAGTTAAAGTCCACAGGGTAACACAGACTAAAGGAATAATGCTCCTTACAGATTATGAAATAGAACAGATGATTGACATTGCTAAAGACGCTAAGGTAGAACTTTTTTTAAGCGTCGGGCCCCGTGCAACATATGATACAAGTGCATCTGCAAAAACAAAAGAAGGAATGAGAATTGGCTATCGGTTAAGAGGTTATGACAACCTTGTATATGCCATAGAAGATGTTAGAAGAGCTGTGGATCTGGGAGTTAGAGGAATCGTAGTTTATGATGAGGGACTTCTCTGGACACTTGGAAAAATGAGGGATGATGGCGAACTCCCAAAGGATACTCATTTTAAAGTATCTGCCCACACAGGACATGGGAACCCTGCTTCTGCAAAGTTACTGCAAGAAATTGGGGCGGATTCATTTAATCCAGTAAGAGATCTGCAGATACCTATGATCGCGTCAATAAGGAATGCAATTGACATTTCTATCGATCTCCATACAGAAAATCCCCAGTCATCAGGTGGATTTATAAGACACTACGAAGTCCCTGATATAATAAAATATGCAGCGCCTGTTTATCTTAAGACTGGTGGAGCAGTAGCTGGACATCATGGATGGGACACAACAGAGACACAAGCTGCAGAACGTATAAGACAGGTCTCACTTGTTCAAGACATGATAAATAGATATTACAGCGATGCAGTAATGTCCGGGAAAGACGCATCAGACTTAGCAATCCCAAAATAATTTTAGATTATCTGGAATTTAAAGTATATACTCAATTATTATCTAAAAATTGTACTTAGGAAGTGTTTATTGGATGGAAATAGTTAATTTAATCAGAGACGCAGTAATTGAAGCAAGTACAACTTTCAGGAAGGATCAGTTTGATGCTTATAAAAGAGCAGTGGACATGGAAACTAATGAAAACACTTCCTGGATGCTTGAATTACTCATAAAAAATGCTGAGATAGCAAATAAAAATAAGGTTCCTCTTTGTGATGATACAGGTATTCCACATGTTTTAGTGGAAATTGGAGAAAATGTCAGTTTACCTGCTAATTTCTTCGAAGATATAAAATTTGGAATAGAAAAAGGTCTTATTGAACTTCCTGCAAGACCTATGGCCGTACGGGGCAATGGTATTGAACGGATAGAACAGAGTAAAGGGCTATATACTGATCCTGGAAAACTCACCCCTCCATCATTTATACTTGATAAAAGTCGATCAGATGGTGTGAATATTCATATTTTAATGTTAGGTGGAGGCCCTGAGATTAGGGCAAGCACATATAGAGTTTTCCATAAGAGGGATAATAGAAAAGTATTTAATGAAGTTAAAACATGGATGAAATCAGAGGTCAAAATGCTTGGGTGCACTCCATGCATCCCTGCTGTAGGCATTGGTAGAACTCATTTTGAAGCTTCGTCATTGATGGTAAAAGCAATGGCATATGGAAATTTGAATGAACAATCCAAAATAGAAGAGGAAATAACAGAATCCATAAATAGTTCTAAAGTAGGGGCACTTGGAATTGGGGGTTCTGTTACTGCACTTGGATCTTTTGTTAGAATTGGTCCGCAAAGAGCAAGCGGTGTTAGAATTTTATCTATGAGACCGTGCTGCTGCGTGGAACCACGAAGATCGTCAGTATTTCTCCATTCCTCAATTCTGGAGTGATATATCATGGCAATTGGAAGAGAAACAATAGAAAACCTACTTAAACTTGGTAATCCCAAATGGAAGACCAGCATAACAAGCGTTGAACCAAATAAACTTAAAACTAGAGGATACATGCAGGAGGATCTTATAGGAAATATATCCTTTTCTGAAATGGTTTATTTACTCATTAAGGGAGAATTACCACCAGAAAGTGAATCAAAAATGTTTGAAGCAGTCTTAACTTCCTTTTGTGATCACGGTGTAACACCCCCAAGTACTCAGGCTGCAAGAATTATTGCATCTACAGGATCCCCAATGCACGCATGCGTTTCAGGCGGACTTTTGGCCTTTGGGAAACACCATGCAGGAGCCATAGAGAATGCCATGAAAACCATTCAAGAAGGTGTTAAACGATCACATGGAGATATAGAAGCAACTGCCAGGGAAATGGTGGATGAATTTTTAGAAAGTGGAAATAAAATACCTGGTTTCGGCCACAGATACCACAATGAAGATCCAAGGGCCCGCAAACTTATAGAACTTGCCAAAGAGTACGGGTGTTCAGGAATACACACTGAGCTTGCACTTACAATTCAAAGTATTCTTTTAGAAGAAAAAGGAATTAGAATGAATATCGACGGAGCCAAT
Source organism: Methanobacterium veterum (assembly GCF_000745485.1). NCBI lineage: Archaea > Methanobacteriati > Methanobacteriota > Methanobacteria > Methanobacteriales > Methanobacteriaceae > Methanobacterium > Methanobacterium veterum. The sequence goes on along the minus strand of NZ_KN050693.1, from coordinate 114,170 downwards.
GCAGGCATATTGTCAGATATGGGTTTCGATTGGACTATTGGGACTGGAATATTCATGATTGGGAGACTTCCCGCTCTCGTTACACATATATATGAAGAACAGACCAGAGAAGCTCCTTTCAGAAAATTATTCGATACAGAAGAGATTTACTATGACGGCATTGATGAACGCAGGATAATAAAAGAGGATGAAAAGTAACATACCTCTTTATATATTCATTTATAAAGAAATTCCTCGGAAAATTAAATAGTAAAAGATAAATATAACTGAAAATAGAGTTTTGTTCATCATGGTGATTCAAAATGATGTCGATATCTGAAGCTATTACGACAATTAAAAAGGCAGAAAATGATGCCGATAAACTAATAGAGGATGCAAAGCAAAGATCCTCTAAAATGAAAGAAGAAGCGAAAGAAAAGGCAGAGGTGCTTATTAAAAACGCTAAAGACGAAGCTCATGAAGAAACTGGTGATATAATCTTTAAAGCAGAAGATGAAGCTAAAAAAGAAACTCTCCAAATATCAAAAGAAGCTGACGAGAAAATAAATAAAACTAAAAATCAGGCTGCAGGTAAAGTTGATGAAGCTGTAGACGTTATAGTTAAAAATATACTATAGGCCTATTCTCGTTAGTTAAAAAAAAGTGATAATATGTTTAAGCCAGCGAGAATGAAAAAGCTTAAAATACTCACTTTAGATGCCTATTCTAATTCTGTGGTAAGTGCTCTTCATGAAGAAGAGATAGTTCAAATCCATGATATTTCAGAACGCATCCAACAGGATGCGGAATGGAAACAAATTTTAAAACCATCAAAGGCCACTGCCTATACTGGTAAACTATCTTCACTTCAAATGAAGACTGCAGGAATTGTTGATTTTTTAAAATCCGCAGAACGAAAAGAAGGCGGCATTCTTAAGAGTGTTATGGGCTTTATAAATCCAAAAGTACCACAAAAAAAAGAAGTTGAAGATCTAGATACGGAAACTCTCATTGCACATGCAGAATCCGTTCTAGACAAAGTAGAAGGACAAACAAAAACAATCGAAAATAAAATAAATATTCTTGATTCAGAAAAAAACGAGCTTAACAACGCTCTTAACATTGCAACTAAACTCCAAAATATTGATATTGATCTCAGTGATTTAGAAAATACAATATATACTTCTGCAATAGCTGGAAAAATGCCCAGTGCTCAATTTGAAGAATTTAAAAAAGAAGTAACTTCCATAACAGATCAGATCGTGATTTTAGAGCAAGATGCCGAAGAAGATACAAAGATCTTAATCGTCATAACTTTAAAAGAATATGGTAGTAAAGTCTCAGCTCTTCTAAGAAGATTCGAATTTGAGTTGTATAATACTTCAGGACTTTCCGGAAAACCAGCTGCAATAATTTCAAGTGCCGAAGCTAGAATCAATGAAATTGATAATGAAAAAGCACAATTAATGAATGAACTTGCAGATATTGCAGAAAAATGGAAAGATGATCTTTTAATATTAAAAGAGCAGCTCGATATCGAAAAAAATAGAAATGAAATATTTTCTTTCTTTGGAGAAACAAATAAAACTTTAATGTTAGAAGCATGGGTTCCAGTTAAAAAGGCAGATAAAGCTGTTGAAACCATTAATGAATCCAGTGAAGGTTACTCCATCATTGAAGTAACTGATCCTGAAGAAGGAGATGACATTCCAATTCATCTGGATAACCCACGTTTTGCCAAACCATACGAAATGTTCGTACATATGTACTCTCCACCAGGTTATAATGAAATAGATCCATCAATATTCCTTGCATTAATGTTCCCATTTTTCTTCGGGTTCTGTCTTACAGATGCCGGTTATGGTATTGCAGATGCTTTAATTGGTATAGTTTTAATTCTTGGACTTGGAAAAGTAAATAAGATGATGCGCAATATGGGTATTATCATGGTTACAGGTGGTCTATGGGCAATTATACTTGGTACAATTACAAATAGTTTCCTGGGAGATATATACGGTAGATTCCTTATAGGAGATCCAACTGTTGCGATCCCTGGAACTGTAGAAGCAGTCAATGCATTTGCACATCCTGATAACATATTAATTATGGCAATAGCAGTTGGTGTAATCTACACAGTTATAGGGCTAATAATTGGAGCTCGTAACAATTTAGTAGCTGGAAAAACCAAAGAAGCTTTAGGAGAACAAATAGCATGGCTAATGATGTTTGTAGGTGTTGGTCTTGCAGCTGCATCTTTCTTGTTAGGATTAAGTTCAATTTTACTCTATGTAGGAGGAGCCATTGCCGTTATAGCCATTATCATGTTCATATATGTTAATGGACCATTTGGAGTCATGGACCTTATGGGAATGATTGGAAATATTCTATCATATGCAAGGCTGCTTGCTCTTGGTCTTGCAACAGGCGGAATAGCTATGACTGTGAACATTTTTGTCCAGTTAGTGGGCGGAATTCCTTATATTGGTTTAATACTCATACCAATAGTATTTATATTTGGACACATCGCTAACGGTGCGTTCCAGACTTTCGGAGGTATTATTAACGCTCTCCGTTTACATTATGTTGAATTTTTTGGTCAGTTTTACATCGGCGGAAGTCAAAAATTCCGGGCTTTCCGTACAAAAAGAAAAATTACTAAGTTAGGAGGTAAATAAATGGTATTAGAAATAGGTGGCGCACTAGTAGCAATAGGCGCGGGAGTAGCAGTAGGTTTTGCTGGATTAGGATCAGGTTTAGGACAAGGTATAGCAGCTGCTGGAGGTGTAGGTGCAGTTGCAGAAGACAGAGGTATGTTTGCTCAGGGCCTTATCTTCGCTGTACTTGCAGAGACTCAGGCTATATACGGTCTGTTAATTGCTATACTGTTAATGTTAGGTGCTGGAATACTTGGTGGAGCAACAAAGAATATTAGCGTCGCTATGGGATTAGCAGCAGTAGGTGCAGGTGCAGCTATTGGATTTGCTGGTCTTGGTTCTGGTATCGGTCAGGGTATCACTGGAGCATCATCTGTAGGTGCAGTAGTAGAAGACAAAGACATGTTTGCTCAGGGCCTTATCTTCGCAGTATTATCAGAGACTCAGGCTATATACGGTCTGTTAGTTGCTATATTGATAATGTTAGGTGTTGGACTCCTCGGAGGAGGTTAAGTATTCAACAGAATACTTGGAGGATAGTTAAATGAACTCTGGGGCAGATAAAATTGTCTCAAGCATAATTTCTGATGCGCAAAGTAAGGCTGATGTTATAATCCAAGAAGCTGAAAGAGAAACTGCTCTTATTGTTGAAGAAGGAGAAAAAGAAGCAGTTTTAGAAAAAGAAAAGATCCTGGAAAATGCCAATAAACAGTCCGCAATGAAATATCAACAGCTCATCTCTGAAGCTAAAATGAACTCCAGAAGAGCAGAGCTTGAGGCAAGAGAAGAAATAATAGAAAGTGCATTTAAACGTGCCGAAGATGAACTAAAGAAAATTGCATCTACTGATAGTGATGAATACAAAGAATCCCTCAAAAAAATCATAGAAGAAGCTTCTATTGAGATTGGTGGAGGAGACTTAATATTATCATTAAAAGCAGATGACGTTGCCAAAGTCAAGGATGCAATTTCATCACTTGAAAAGAATATTGAAGGAAAAACTGGCACTAAAACAACCTTAGAGATTGGAGAAAACATAGCTACCATTGGGGGAGCTGTTGTAAAAACCAAAAATGGAGATATTGAAGTTAACAATACAATCGAAGCTAGAATGCTGAGGTTCAAAAAAGCTCTACGATCAGAGGTTGCAAAAATATTATTTAAATAATAAGGGGGAAAAATCATGGCAGATGGTATCATATCAATAGTAGCTCAAATGGGTTTTCCCTCTATTGATCCTCTTTTAGGTCTTTTAGCACTGGTAGGGTTAATTGTTGGAGCTATAGTGATAGTGGTAGTCATACGACCATTGTTAGATATTTTTCCATATGCTTACCCTAATGCACGAGTAAGAGCAAGAACAGGAAAAATTCTTACAGAAAAACAATTAACAGAAATTATCGAATCAAATGACTTAACAGAAGTGACAAATTATCTTAGAGGACTTCCAGACTATGCAAAATACATAGATCAGTATCCTCTAGAAAAAGCCCTTGATACGCATCTTGCAGATAATTATGAAACATTAACCAAAATAGTCCCAAAGGATATTAAACCTATTTTCAGTGTTTTACTCCAAAAATGGGATATAAGGAATATAAAAAGCATAATTGCTGCAAAAGAAGCAGATTTATCCAGAGATGAAACTGTAAATCTTATAGTTCCATTTGGAGAGTTAAAAGACTCACTGGATAAACTTTTAGATGCAAAAAGTATCACTGAAATTATCAACGGTCTTGAAGGGACAGCATATGCACATGTTCTTGATGAGGCATTGCCTGCATATCAAAAAACAGGCATGGTTTTACCTTTAGAAGCTTCGCTCGATAAATTTTTCCTTGAAAACCTATTAACCGCTACATCAAATCCTTCTGATGAAAGCACAAGAGCTTTACATTCATATATAGGAACACAAATTGACGCAGCTAACTTAGGCATCATTTTAAGGGCAAAAGCTGAAGGTCTAAAGTATGACGATATACAACCTTATATTGTTTCAGATGGTTATCAAATTAGAGAATGGAAATTAAAAGACCTAATGGAATCTGAAAGTGTAGGAAATGTTGTAAGCAGCCTAGACGGAACTGAATATGCACAAATTCTTACTGATGCTTTACCAGAATATACTAAAACAGGTTCTGTAGCACCACTGGAAGCAGCTTTAGACGAAAAAGTCAGACAAACTGCAAAAGCTTTATCAGTTAAAATACCTTTCGGAATAGGGCCAATTGTAGGTTTCTTAAGCAAAAAAGAAAAAGAAATAAGAAACTTAAAGGTTATAACTCGCGCAAAAAGAGAAGTAGGATTCTCTAACTCAAAAATTAAGGAGTTGCTAGTATGAAATCAAGTATAGCGGTTATTGCAGATCCAGATACAGTTACAGGATTTAAGCTTGGAGGCATAAAATCAGGGTATCCTGTAGAAAATATGGAAGAAGCAGAAACCACCCTTAAAGAAGTTTTCAAAGGAGATTTTTCAATCATAATAACCACTGAAAAGATTGGAGATGAACTGAGGAAAACAATTGAGAGACTCACAAAAGCAAGCGCGTTACCTATGATAATTGAAGTACCCGATAAAACAGGTCCATCTGAAAGGAAGACTGATCCTATTGGGGAACTTATTAAACGAGTAATTGGGGTTGAGATGGTAAAATGATTACAGGAAGGATAATTAAAATAGCAGGTCCCGTTATTGTTGGAGACGGCATGAAGGGAACCCAGATGAATGAGATGGTTAGAGTCGGTGAAGAAGGACTTATCGGTGAGATAATCGAACTGGAAGGCGACACAGCAACCATTCAGGTTTATGAAGAAACTGCTGGTATCAAACCAGGGGAACAAATTGAAAGTACTGGAGGGCCACTCTCAGTAGAGTTAGGTCCTGGAATTCTTACATCCATTTACGATGGAATTCAAAGGCCACTTGAAAATATTAAAGCCTTAACTGGAGACTACATTGAAAGAGGTGTAGACGTTCCTGCACTACCTAAAGACAAAAAATGGAAATTTGTCCCAAAAGTAAGCGCAGGAGCACAGGTAAAAGGCGGAGACGTCATTGGTGAAGTTCAGGAAACTTCTTCCATAGTTCACAGGATCATGATCCCTCCAAAAACAGAAGGTACTCTAAAAAGTATCGTAAGTGAAGGAGAATACACAATAGTAGACGACATAGCTGAAGTGGAAACATCAGCCGGCGTTGAAAAAGTACAGATGGTACAGAAATGGCCTGTAAGGGTTGGAAGACCATACAAATCAAAACTTGACCCAGACATACCACTGGTAACCGGTCAAAGAGCACAGGACACATTCTTCACAGTTGCAAAAGGTGGAACAGCAGCTATGCCAGGTCCATTCGGTTCAGGTAAAACTGTTACACAGCAGCAGCTTGCAAAATGGGCTGACGCAGACATCGTTGTATACATAGGATGTGGAGAACGTGGAAACGAAATGACAGAGGTTTTAACCGAGTTCCCAGAACTTGAAGACCCAAAAACAGGAAAACCACTCATGGACAGAACAGTCCTTATCGCAAACACATCAAACATGCCTGTGGCTGCAAGGGAAGCATCTGTATACACAGGAATTACCATTGCAGAATACTTCAGAGACATGGGATACGATGTAGCTCTTATGGCTGACTCAACATCAAGATGGGCAGAGGCTATGAGGGAAATTTCAGGAAGGCTCGAAGAGATGCCTGGTGAAGAAGGTTACCCAGCTTACCTTGCATCAAAACTCGCTCAATTCTACGAAAGAGCAGGAAGAGTAACCACAGTAGGTACAGAAGATAAAGTAGCATCATTAACAGTAGTCGGTGCAGTATCACCTCCTGGTGGGGACCTTTCAGAGCCTGTAACTCAAAACACTTTACGTATATCCAAAGTGTTCTGGGCGCTTGACTCATCACTTGCAGACAAACGTCACTTCCCTTCAATTGACTGGCTGCAGAGCTACTCATTATATGTAGACAGCATCGCAGGATGGTGGAACACCAATGTAGGTGACGATTGGAGAGAATTAAGGGACGAAGCAATGCTTTTACTCCAGAAAGAATCCGAACTTCAGGAAATCGTTCAGCTAGTAGGTCCTGATGCATTACCTGACAGGGAAAGAGTCACCTTAGAAACCACAAGGATGCTAAGGGAAGATTTCCTCCAGCAGAACGCGTTCCACGAAATAGACACTTACTGTGCACCAGCAAAACAATACGGAATGCTTAAAACCATAGTCATGTTCCAGGAACACGCTACCGCAGCTCTTGAACGCGGCGCGGCATCCAACGATATCATTGCACTCAGCGTAAAAGAAGACATCGGTAGAATGAAATACATACCTGAAGCAGAGTTTGAAGCTGAGATTAAAGCAATTCAGGATAAGGTAATTAAACAAACTAGTGAGGTATGAAAATGGATTTAAATATCAAAACAAGGGAATATACAACCGTTTCTGAAGTTTCAGGACCTCTCATGATTGTAGAAGGTGTTGAAGATGTGGGCTACAACGAAATAGTAGACATAATAACACCTGCAGGGGACGCCAGAAGAGGACAGGTTCTCGAGGTACGTGAAGGTTTTGCGGTTGTACAGGTGTTTGAAGGTACAAGCGACCTTAACACAGCAACAACCAAAGTAAGATTTACAGGTGAAACAGCGAGATTAGGTGTTTCCCTTGACATGCTCGGAAGAGTTTTCGGAGGTACTGGAAAACCTATAGACGGCGGTCCAGAGATCATCCCAGATAAAGAACTCGATATTAACGGAAACCCAATGAACCCAACCGCAAGGGAATTCCCAGCAGAATTTATACAGACTGGTATCTCAACCATAGACGGAACAAACACTCTTGTTAGAGGACAAAAACTCCCTATATTTTCAGGATCTGGATTACCTCACAACGACCTTGCAGCACAGATTGCAAGACACGCTAAGGTAGTAGGAGAAGAAACTGAATTTGCAGTTGTATTTGCAGCTATGGGAATTACCCACGAAGAAGCAAACTTCTTCATGAGAGATTTCGAAAGAACCGGAGCTCTCGAAAGAGTTACAGTTTTCATGAACCTTGCAGACGACCCTGCAACTGAAAGGATCATTACACCAAGGATGGCACTTACAACAGCAGAATACTTTGCTTTTGAAAAAGGAATGCACGTTCTTGTTATCTTAACTGATATGACCAACTACTGTGAAGCATTAAGGGAAATTTCAGCTGCACGTGAAGAGGTTCCAGGAAGACGTGGATACCCAGGTTACATGTACACTGACCTTGCTTCACTCTATGAGAGAGCAGGTCGTATGGAAGGTAAAGAAGGTTCAATTACCCAGATGCCAATTCTTGTTATGCCTCAGGATGATATTACCCACCCAATTCCTGACTTGACCGGTTACATTACCGAAGGACAGATCGTATTAAGCAGAGATCTTTACAGGAAAGGTATTTATCCTCCAGTAGACGTACTCCCATCACTTTCAAGATTGATGAGTGGTGGAATTGGTGAAGGAAGAACAAGAGAAGACCACAGCGGTGTATCTGACCAGCTTTATTCAGCATATTCTGAAGGCCGTGACTTAAGAGACCTTATGGCTGTTGTTGGTGAAGAAGCACTTACAGAACGTGACCGAAAATATCTCGCATTTGCAGATGAATTCGAGAACAAGTTCGTTACAGAAACCAAAGATGAGGACAGGACCATCGAGGAAACACTCACCATTGGTTGGGAACTTCTAAGTTTACTTCCTGAAGCTGAACTTAAAAGGGTTAAAGCAGAGCATATTCCAAAATATCACCCTGCACATAAATAACCTCCTTTTATTTATTTTTAAAAGAGGGATAAAAAATGGCACAAGAAATGTTAGAAGGAGTTAATCCAACAAGGATGGAACTTCTTAAACTTAAGGACCGTGAAAAGCTCGCAGTTAAAGGGCATGGTCTCCTTAAAGAGAAAAGGAATGCTCTTATAATGGAATTTTTCAACATACTGGAACGTGTAAAAGGTTCCAGAAATGAAGTTGAGAAAAAAATGGCTGAGGCATTTGAAGATCTCACAACTGCTCAAATTGTTATGGGAGACTTAGCTGTTAAAAAAGCTGCGGTGTCTGTTAAAGAATCTGTCAAAGTGGATATCGACTCACGGAGTGTAATGGGTGTTGTGGTGCCTATACTTGAAGCTGAAACTTCACAAAGAAACATGGTTCAAAGAGGTTACGGATTTGTAGATACTTCTGCCAAACTTGATGAGGCAGCAAGGAAGTTCGAAGAATCAATCAATTTAATACTTGAACTTGCAGAAATCGAAAAAACCATTGTACTTCTTGCAGAAGAGATAGAATCAACAAAAAGAAGGGTAAATGCGCTAGAGCACATAATCATTCCAAGAGTAGAAAATACAGTCAAGTACATTGAAATGCGGCTTGAAGAAATGGAAAGAGAAAACTTCGTAAGGTTGAAAATGATTAAAAAGGCCATGGAGTCATAAAATGGGAGCTATTAGAGTATTAAATAGGGTAGATGAGGTTAAAGAAGAGCTTAAAGGCGAAGAACTTCACGCACTAGGCGATTTTAAAGTAGGAAACATTATTGGTAAACTACGCGCCGTAATAGCTGATGAGGACATGGATATTAAAGCTAATGAAGCCAAATCAATAAAGATTAAAAAAATCAATATCCCTGCAAACCACATAGTGTTCTTATCTGCTTATGCATCAAACAGATATGGACATACAGTAGCAGTGGGAGAAGAAGTTCATCTTCCTATGAGCATGAAAAGAACAGTTGACTATGCTTCATTTCTTGCAAACATCGATGGTACTATACAAAAAGACGACTTACTTGGAGTTTTAGTTCTTCTCCCTGTAGAGATGATCAAATAAACTCCTTTTTTTACTATTTTTTTTATTTTAATACCTAAAAATAAATCAAAGCTATTTATACAGTTAGATATATATTAAAGGCATTATTTTCCTATTTTACATCATTTTTATAAAGCTTATATGAATGGAATAGATAAAATTAATAGATGAAAAAATTAGATCCTTCAGATAACATTCTTAAAAAGCAGGTTATAAGTTTAAACAGGCATCTCCCAAGACGTCGAAAAACATTAGCAGAACTTTTGAAAGAAGAAAGGCCCCACGTACTAGGTGCAGATGGTACAAGGCACAGATTTAAAAATGCTGAACTTAAAGAAATAGCCAGCATGATTGATAAAGAAGACTATAAAAAATTAAAACTTCCTATTTATATTGAAATCGAGTCGCTGACATCTGGAGCAAGAATTGCTGGAGACATGGAGTCAACCATTATCTGCAAAATATTAAATATTGACCCATGTAAACGTGAACTTTTTATATATAGACCTCAAATAAAGGAACTTAGGATTAAGTTTCCAACAACTACACAGTACATCTTTCTCGTAAGATAGTTAAATTAATACAGTCAAGGTGATCAAATGAGTATAGACCCAATAGAAGATATCATGGATGATCCAGATAAACGTGCAAAATTATTTTTAATACTCTCTGGAGCATCAATTGTAGTAACTATAATGATAGTAATAGGGACATTAATCTTTATTCTACGTGTTTTAGGCCTATTTTAGATAAATTACTAACTTATTTTATAGAATTAAAAGTAATCAAGATAAGTAGCGAACAAAAATTAGCTACTTATCTTTTTAAGTATATATAAAACGCTATTTTTAAATATCACACACTGACATTTCTAGCCAGTATTTTTTCAGGAAATGGTTCAAGCTCATTATAAACTCGTTCAACCAATTTTTCTGCTTTATAAATGGCCTTTTCAAGACTTTCATCTGATGCTATGACTGTTGCAGCAGGTTCATCTTTTTCAATAATGACATTTTGCTCAGGAATATCATATACTCCATCAAAATCTAGATCTCCTGCAATACAGCGCCTCTTTGCAAAAATAACCATCTTAACAGCGAATTTATTCGGTTGGGGTATTTCAATTATTGTGCCGCTGCACGCATTCACATGGGCATCCACCATGTTAATTCCAAGCACTTCTTCAGCACACTCAAAGGTACCCTGAAATCGTGGGTTAACTTCTATAACATAGATGTCTTCTCCAGTATGGATCATATCTACCCCATTTGATCCTAAAAGTGATAACTCCATTATGGCATCTTCTGCTGTTTTTTTAACCTGCAAGTCATCAGTGAATGGAACTATATTCCCACAGTATGCAAATTCATCAGGCTGCCCAAGTCCATCTTCTCCAAGTATCTGTCTGCTTGTAAAAATCGCCTTTGCTTCGTTCCTTGTTGATAAAACCGATGCACTTACATTTTGGCCTTCGATAAACTCTTGAAGCATCATACCTCTAAAATCAGTATTTTCATTTGTTTCTTCAAACCTTCTGATGCCCTTGCCCCCAGCCCCAAAGATGGGCTTTACAATGAATTTTCTATCTTCTTTGCTCTTCACTATTTCAGCTGCCTCACTGTAAGAAGATACTAAAAAAGTTTCTGGGACGTTGAATTTATCTTTGAGTAAATTATAAAGGTTATATTTATTTTCGATATGTGCAATTTTTTTGTTCCCTACTACTTTTGATTCTGGAAATTTATCAGGCATTGCTCCTGCACTGCATAGAATACAGTCTACATCATCAACAACTTCATTTGCATAAGTCTCAAGAAGTTCAGGATCGAACCTTTCGATGTAGTGTCCACAGGATTCATAGGGAATTTGATTTAATATGCACCTTAAATAATCAGAACATTTTACAAGGTCACTTGTACAAAAATAATCTACTGAATAGATGGTGTTTCCCATCTTTTTTGCAGAGCATGCCACAGGTCGCGAATTTGTACCTACAACAAGAATGTTTTTCATAAAACTACCTCTTGTGGTTTAAAGGGAAATAGTCCCGAGCGGAGTCGAACCGCTGTCCCCGGTTCCAAAGACCAGGAGGATTACCACTACCCTACGGGACTAAACTAAAATAAGCAATTTGTCTGCACTGTGGCAGATTGATTGTTTACTGTTTTTCCTATTTAAATGTATCGTTTATAAATTTAAATAATAAACCCATGTATTTCGGGTTTTATTGTATTTAAATTTATCTTTTGATGCTTTGGGACATAGTATAATTCAATTTAACTTTAATACACCATTTAACAGATAATTGCCTATCCTAGATTTCCCCCAAGTATTACAATATTGCTATTTTTTATGTATAATAACATATAACTTTTGTGGAAAATTAGTGAGAAAAAAGTTATTACAAGTTTAAAAATAAAAATATCTCAAGTAAATCAGTTCTTAATTTTATAATTACCCCAAGTTGTACAATTACAATCAAAAAAGAGTATTGATTAATTTATTTATAGCAAAAACTGTTAAAAACATATTGTTTTGAAGGTATTATCATACCCGCCTATCACATATCTTATTGAATCTGCATTTTCTGCATTTATTAGGATTATCAGTGGAACCAAATTCAGTATTTCCAGATATCAAATCATGTACATGATCTATAAGGTCGATTATGCCTTTTTCAGCTTTTTCGTCAAAATAAGATGCCCAGAATATATTATCAGTTCCCCTCTCTCGAAGAGATGCTACTATTTGCCTGTCTTCTTCGATCATATCTTTAAATGCCAGGCAGTATCCATATACCTGGTTTATACTTGAATAATAAGGTATAGTTCCAGGTTTATCATCGATTATTATAAATTCATCAGGAGTCATCCATATTTCATCTATAAATCCTCGAATTCCATAATTAGCTGAAACTACAGGAAATTCACGCGATAAAAGTTCCCCTGTTTTTGAGGATTCCAGCATCTCATCAAATGTTGCTGGTACTGCTTCTTCTTTGAAGTTTTCCTCTAAAACAGCGTGCTCTTTTACTCCCTTAATCATAGCCGCTGTAGGTGCGGTTTTAATCTGGCGCACATTCTCAAGGAAAATACCATATTCACAGTATCCCTGCTTGTTTAACCAGCTAATAGGGAAGTTAGTCTTATTTTCAATTATCTTAACTTGAGATACAGTTGGGTGAGGAATTGAATCTGGAAATGACATACATTTGCTCCTAACATATTCTAGAAGATTTTGCTTAATCCAGTACTAGTGCCAACATTGGTGCAGAAAGTATTAAGGGAATATTTCAAAAATATATCCAAATTTGAACATTTAAAATATTTTCATATCCCGTATAATTCAAAATCTTCTCAAACAATATTATTAGAAGTTAAATGCATTATATAAACACTGTTTTTTCTTCTCCAAATTATAAAATAGATAATACAAAAATTTTGCACAGTAAAAAAGTCAATATGATTACTATGATTTAGAAATCTAAATTCATGAAATTATGTACAGTCATTATATAATATTTAACATAAAAAAAACTAAAAATAAACAGCAATACCTATATATGAAACAGATTATTTAGCCCTTCCCAGTGCCATTCACCATCTCTATCCCAACCAGTTGCAACATTAGGAACATATCTCAATGCATTATTAAAGAAATAGCCATCTTTTAATGAATTTAGACCCACAAGTAACAGCAGCCCCTGAGGCCTGCTGAATGCTACAAAATACTGCCTTATAAGGTCATCAAACGCCCTATCAAGCGCACCTCGTTTTGGTATTCCCAGTTTAGAAAATTTCCTCATGTTATCCTCCAGGGTACATGACTTTCCAGGGGTTCCAGGAAACCTTTTAAATGCATGATTTGCATAATTCATTTTAAAATCAGAACCCACGTCCACTATAACAATAGGAAACTCTAAACCTTTAGACTGGTGAATTGACATTATATTTATCCCATTTTCAGGCAGGTTCTCAAGAATATCCAGATCAAGGTTTATAGCGCCTAATGCAATAGGTACAAATATATTCCACATCACCTCTATTACTGAATCTTGATTTATATCTCTATTTCTACCATTTAATACAATATTTGACTTAAAATCACTGAACAGGCTGGTCTGTGTAATGGTTTTAATAATGATCTCCAGATAAACAAGTCCTTCTTCATCTAATATTTCAGGTATCCATTTAACCATTTTATAGATAAGCTCAACTAGAGGAACCTCTATTTTATCCTCTTTTATTCGAAAATAGCTTCTCCACGTATCTATAAAAGCATGCATTTCTTTAGATTCATCTTCTTTATCATCTATATATTTTAAAGCCTTAGACCTCCAGATTTTAAATCGAAATACCGCATTTCGAGGCAACCTACCAAAGGTATTCTGGATTTTACATTCAGGATCTATACATTCCAAAAGAATTCCACATAATACCTCAATAACAGGTATTCTACCCAAACTCTGCCCACGTGGATTAAAAACAGGTATCTGGGGATTAATTTTATTTAATTCATCTTTAAGAAGAATTGGAAGTCTAGGATTACCTTTAAAATCTAGTTCAAGAGGAGAACTACATAAAAATGCAATATCTGAAGGAGATCCATCTTTTTCATCAATTTTGATTTTAAATGAACTACCTTTATAATCTAAATTAAATCCTTTACCATGACTGGCCTCCCTAATAAAATTTGCCAGATCTGCCGCAAGTGTGTTAATATCATCTCTAAACATTCCCAGAACAGGGACATTAATCGAATTTTCTAAACTGGACGAAATTGACCTTTTACCTTCTGCACGTACATTCTGAAACTCTTTATCAAGCCGTATAAACTCATTGCAGAAATCAACTATATGCTCTGTGGACCTGTAATTTTTAGAAAGGTTTACAAAAAGAGGATTTATTCCAAGATATCCATTTAATCTATTTCCAAAATCTGTAAAAAGATCCACAGTGGCTCCTCTGAACCTGTAAAGTGACTGGTCATCATCGCCAACAACAATGATACTTCCTTTATTCTTGACGGCTACATCTGCAATTTTCAAGTAAATAGTTTCTTGAAGCAGGTTTGTATCCTGATATTCATCCACCAAAACTATTTTGATATTTTTTAAACCTTTAAGCCCATCAGTCTGGAGTTTTCTTAAAAATTCATCCTCAAGCATTGAAAAATCAAGGAGGTTCCTGTTTTTTAAGTCACCTATATAATCAGATATTGCATCATGAGCTATTTTAGCGCCAGGGTGCTCATAATCATTTATAAACTTTTCAAAATCAATTCTATCATGGTATACCCTGTCTTTTATCTCAAGGAGTATCTGACTCATCATTGAAACATTAAGTCTTGTTCTTGAACCCCTTATGTGATTTAAAAACCCATGAAGATCCTTATCTCTTTGACGGTCATGGTCAAGGAGTCCAACTTTTATCATAAGTGCATTGGATACAAGATCTTCAATTATAGCAGGCGAAGAGCCAGAATCACTGCTTTTTAAAATATCTTCAGCTATACTATCCAGCGTACCTGTAACTATTCTTTTGAAATCAAGCTTTTCAATCAGGACCCGGATGGAGGAATACTTTGGATTTTCCATTAAAGTTGATTTCAGTTCATTTCCCCATTCAATCGTCCGGGATTTTAATTGTGCTGCTGCTTTTCTTGTAAAAGTAGTTGCTAAAATTGAAGATGGTTTTACACCGTCTACAAAAATAAATTTCAGTATTTTTAGAACCATTACAGTTGTTTTACCGCTTCCAGGACCTGCCACTATAAATAATGAAGTATCAGGGGCAGGGATTATTGCATTATGCTGGTCTTCATTTACCTCGATCCTTATGTCCCTTCCAAGCTTGTCCAGAACTATTTTTTCAAAATCAGGGTATTCAATCATAAACCGCACTCATTAAAAATAATTAAATTAAATAAAATAAAAAATATCAAAGATTTATTCATCTTTGGACGCTAATTCCTTTTTTCCAAGGCGATTCTTTATCATTGACCAGAAATCTTTGTCTTCATCGCCTTTATTTTCATCTGGTTTTAGCTGCTCCCCAATAATAGCATCCCTGCTTAAAACCATGTCATAATCTTCCTTTAGTTTTTTGTATTCGATTTCTTTAATTTCCAGCTGTTTAGCCAGCTCTTCAGTTTTAGTTTCTAATTCCTGGAGTTTTGAGGTATCCATTTTATACAATTTTGTAGCTTTGGTGTGTTTACTAAAAAGTTCCTTGTAAGATTTCGATAGTTCGCTGTGTTTCCATTCCAGATCTTTAAATTCTTTCTGGTATCTAAGTTCCAGTTCTTTGAATTCCTTTTTATATCCTTCAATGCTCATTTCATATCCTTTAAGCTTGCTCAGGTACTCCTTAACTGCCCATGTATCTTCCACGCCGAATAACTCTTTAAAGTATTTTTCAGGTATTATAAGCACTCCTTCTTTACATTCCAGGTTATCAGATCTTTTAAGGGGGATAAGATACTGATTATACTCATAAACCTTTTGTTTACCGCCCACTGTCTTTTTAGCTCTCTTTTTATAGCATTTTACAGAGGTCTTAATTAGCTGTACCATTTATTCACTACTCCAAACCGAAGTCTAAGGGAAAATTTAGAGTATAACGCTCTTCCAGTTGTTCCATAATATGTTGAAAAAATCGAAGATTTTTTCACGAGTAAAATCAGAGATTTTACATGTTGAAAAATCTAGGATTTTTCACAATAAAAATCGGAGATTTTTATATGTTTTATGCATATATATTTCCAACTTACACTAGCCATATGTTTATTTTTACTATTTTTATACCTTATCATATGGGGCGGTGATAATATAAAATATAGGCAATTTATGAAATTTTTTATAAAGTTATTTCATCACATATTAAAAAACGTAAGCCCACCATATAATTAACTTTTTGAATGCATTTTCATAGTTTTAACTTGCTCTAAGCGGCCCTTAAGACCCATAGTTAAAAATAGCATCATAACCGCAGCAATACCAACTGCAATATATGCAAATTCGTAACCTGCATAAGTTCCGCCCCCCGAAGCAATTATACCGCCCACCAATGCACCGCCGACTAACTGCCCAGCACTGGCATTGATGTTGATCAGTGCCTGACCAGAGGCCCTGTATTTTTCTGGACTTTCTGATAACATGATGTATCTCAAAGGGGCGCCGATAATTGTAATTAACCCCACACCCAAAATGAGGCAAGATAAGATAAAAATATAGAATGAATATGCAAAGAAGCTTAAAATAAAAAGGCCTGCAATTAATATAAAGCTGCCTGTAAACATCACTTTTTTGGATCCAAATTTGTCAAGTAATTTACCAACTAAAGGTGCACAGATAGCCATGGTAATCACCAGAGGGAGAATCATTAAACTAGCAGTAGAAGTGGACAGAGATAACGAAATTACCGCAAATGATGGGAGAAATACTATTGCCACCTGGCTTAAGCCAGAGCCTATCGATATACCGGTAGCCAGCCTAACTTCCCTATTTTTTAATAAATTAATCTGAATTATGGGGTCTTCAGCACCTCTCTCAATTCTCCATAGGACCGGCAGTAATACAATAGAAAATAGTAAAAATGGCCACACATAAAGTGATTTAAGACTTTCAGTAAAATTACTGCTGTCTATCTGATTTACCCCAAATGCAAGTGAAGCAACCAGAATTCCCAGTACCAGGGTCCCGTACCAGTCAAAGCCTGAAACCCATTTTCTTTTAGTTTTAGGTAATATGAAATATCCTGCAGCTATAATTCCTGCAGCTATAGGTATATTTATTATAAAAAGCCACTGCCAACCATAGTTAAGAAGTAAACCCCCAAGTATTGGTCCAAAAATCGCTGACAAACCAAATACGGAGCCTATAATACCAAGTGCAGAGCCGCGTTTTTCCGGAGGAAAAGTGTCCCCAATAAATGCGCTTGCAACTGGAAAAATTCCCCCTGCTCCAAAACCCTGGATAGCCCTTCCAAGAAGCATTATTTCAAAGGAAGATGAAAATGCAGTGATTACAGAGCCTGCAGCAAACAAAAAGATATCGATTATGTATATATTTCTCCTACCGTAAACATCAGATATTTTAGCCATAAGCGGCGTCCCTATCATGAAAAAAAGTATATAAATAGTAAATATCCATGAAACAGCCCTATCATTTACAGCAAAAAATGATTTAACGGCAGGCAATACTGGCCCTACAATGCCAATATCAAGGGCACCCATAAAAACACCCACAAAAAGCAGGGCCAAAATTCTGTTTCTCTGTTTACTGTCCATGATAATTATTGTATTTATTGGTTAAAATATTTTTGAGCGTATTTAATAACTTTGAGAGGAAATATATGACAAAAAGTAATTAAAAAATGAGTTCTATTTTTCAAATTTCCACTATTATCTCGTTTCTCCTTAAAAAACCAGGTACTGCAGGATGGTTATATTGTGCTACCATAAAACGTGATTTAGGCTTAATTTGATTTTTAGAAAGCCATTTTTTTAGTTCTTCAGTCTTTTCTGTGGCAAGTTTTTCTTTTACCCTACCTTTAAATCTTAAGACCGCAGTTTTTTGATTTTTAAATTCTTTAAAATGAATTCTTTTATCATTGGGCTCCGGCAAAGTGTCCATAGCATATTTTGACGGTATTGCAAAAGATATACGCTGAAAATTAGCTTTTGTTTTTTCTTCAGTAACTGGAGTAGTCATGTCTATCCTCTCTGAATCACTAACAGTTTCAGTAGTTACGGGAGCAGTCATTTCTATTTTTTCGCTCATTTCCTCTTCTACAACAGGTGCAGTCATTGCAATCTTAGAACGCTTTCTGTTACCCCCAAAAATGTAACCTGCAAGGATCATGAATCCTTTACGTACAGCATCATCAAATGATGCGTCGATATCCACCTGGGCTAAAATATAATCCGCATATTTTCTTATTTCAAAATTATCTTCTTTACTTTCTACATCATATGCCAGCGTTTCAGTCATATTTAAACCCCAGATATATTTTGTTCGAAATTATTTAAGTAATTATTTTTAATGTACATTTAATACTAAAGATTCAAAGTTTTTATAGCCCATTTATATTAAAAACTCAAAAACAGGGTTAGAGTTATAAATAGTAAAAAGAATTCAAAGTAATATTTCACCACATATAGTTTAAAAATCAATAAAAATCATAATAAATCTCGAAATTTAAAATATATCCTGCAAAAATAGCATAATACCAAATAAATTATTTAAACAATTACACCACTTTTTTAAACGAATATTATTTATATTATAAAAAATAAAATATGTGTTACCAATTAAAAAGGAGAACGCGTTAAAAATGAAAGCCAGCAAATTTATAGGAATGACAGTTTTAGATAATGACGCTAAAGAAGCAGGTAAAATAGCTGAACTTGAAATAAAACTAAAACACTGCCTTGTAGATAAAATATGGGTGGCTACAGGATCCGCTTTAAATAAAAAATATTTTTCAGTTAAAGAGGAAGACCTGGATAAAATAGGAGACTATGTACAGCTAAAATTGAATGGAAAAGAGATCGATCAAAAAACTAAAGTTAATAAATTAGGCGAACTTGCAGAAACCGGCTCATTATTTAAGGATATTGTAGGAAAAACTGTCTTAACCTGCGATGCTATGGATGTAGGTAAAGTGGGCGACATGCTCATCGATCCTAAAGGTTGCCTGATCCATAACGTGCTCATATCTACAGGACCCGCTTTCAGAAAAAAACATTTAGTAGTATCTGATGAAGATGTACATAGTTTTGGAGATTATGTTATACTAAAAATGAGTAAAGAAGATGTGAATAAAAGAATTACCGATTAATTGTTTTATTTACAATAATTTTTATTCTCTTTTAAAAACAACCATCAATATGGTTGTAAATTTTTACATATTAGTTAAAAATATAATAGTACTGATGACCAATATACTATAGTGAAATTTTTATTTTAAAAAAATTTTATTTTTAAAGTAAACCTGCTCATTTTTGTGAGTGATGGTTAAAAATCTGATTTAAAGTTAAAAAGCTGATTATATCACGCTTAACTTAACAATAGTTACAGAAATCAGGTAAATGGTGAATAACATGGTATGGGCCACTAAATTAAAAGTATCTATTTTGGAAAATGAAAAAGTCTTTGAAAAAGGTAAAAACAGCGTAAAATCAATAAATATAATTGAAGATATGGGAATAATTAAAATTGAGTATGAAAAAGATTCCCCGTGGGATATTGAATTAATTCCGATTCAAAATGCCCAGATAGCTTATAAAAAAGAGGTATCTAAAAGGGGTGCATTGAACTTCGATCCCCATATTAGAGCAAGGGATTAACTACTTTTAAATTTTTAACTTTTTAAGATACCATAAGATTTCATTTTTACTATTTTTTATAGTGAATGACCAAATATTTTTGACGCTATTTAATAAGGTAATTTGTTTATATGCTTTCGAAAATACGATTCTCGAATACCTAAAATTTATAAATTTAAAAAGTTATTTCATTGACTTATATTGAATGTAAAAATTTAATTAAAGATAAACAAAATGAGAACCATGGATACATGTTATCTTGAAGATCGTCACTTTGAACTTAAAACCAGGAAACACAAAATCCTGGATGAACTCTGGGAACTCACACAAAACCACCTGGATGAACACATGAGCAGAATTACAAAATCCCGGGAAGAATTAGACATTTTAATGGCCGTAGAAAATACAGATGAATTTAAAAGCCTTTTAAAAGATTTAAGCTGTGTAAAAAATAGTTTAAATGAACTATATATTCAATTTTTAGATGATAATTTTGATACAGATCTTAAAAAGGATAAAATTATCGCATTAAAGGAAATGTGGGGAGAAGAGATAACTACAGAAGAAATCACAAGGGCTGTAAACTGCAGCAAAGGATATGCGAGGCAGTTTTATCTTCTAGATGGGAAAGTGATTCAGAAAGACAGTAGAAACGGGATCAGTGCAAAAACAAAAAGATACGTCTTAAAGAGGGATCAAAATTCATGTGTAGCCTGCGGATCCATTGAAAATCTGGAAATACACCATATTATTCCAGTAATGGGTTCTACAATTAAAGATCAGGATGAATCCCCAAATTTAGCTTTGCTGTGTAAAGAATGCCACTACCTCGCCCACAGCGGTAATTATTACAGGGGTCTCGCCTATGAAGATCTGGAAGATTTCTGGGAATGGACTCAAAACACTGAAAAAACAAAAATATGGCTTATTTTAAAGGATATTCATGGTGTCGGCCTTAAAATAACTGAAAACATTTATAAATACTTTCCGAGTATAGAAGAGTTAGAAAAAGCAAGTATTAAAAATTTGACCAGAGTTCCACTTGTAAATAAAGGGCTGGCTGAGCGGATTAAGTTAAAAATGAATAATAAATTTACCAGTTAAATACATCTTTTGATGCAAATCACTTATTTAATGAATAACAGCTTAATATGTTACTTAGAATCTTATTCCATCATATTTGCAAAAAATCATCTCAGCCCATTAACTATTTCTAAAATAAAAAAAATGAAGCATTCAGCTTCAAATTTTAACTGATGTTTTTACTGTTTGGTTGTCTAGTTTTACTGAAACAATAGCAGTACCTGATCCACTCTTTAAAGTAGATTTTGCAATTCCATTAAGCATAGTTGCTGGGCTACTTATACTTCCCAAAGTAGAGGTAAAAGTTAGTTTTATCCCATTTAAGACATGTCCATTAGAGGGGTTATGGTAAACCCCCTTGTTGTCATATATTAAATTTGCAGTAATTATAGAACTAATGGTATTTGAAACAGCCGAAGAAACCTTAAGCACTAACCATGTGTTTGGATTAGTTGTTCCAGCTATTTTGCCTTTAGCAGGCCCATTATTAGATCCCCACCAGTTAAGTAAAGCATTTACTTTCCCATTATAATTACAAATATCTATGCCCTGCTTAGCAGAATTTCCAAGTATCCTGCAGAATGTCGCTGTTAATGTACCATAACAATTGGCAATTCCACCACCCGGGCCTGTTTTCGCAATATTTCCACATACACTAGAACCTTTCAAAGTTAAATTACCGCCATAATTATAGATACCTCCCCCATGACCATTTGCAGTATTGTGATATATATTGGAATTAATCAAGCTGGTTTTAGTACCTGTACGGTAAATATCGATTCCACCACCATGATCATATGCAATATTGTTATATACATTCGAATTAACCAGAGTTAAGGTACCTCCATAACAATTAGCAATTCCACCGGCATGGCCTGTTTTTGCTATGTTGTTATATACACTGGAACCATTCAAGGTTACCCTGCCGCCGCAATTGTAAATACCGCCACCATGACTGTTTGCAGTATTACTGTATACCTTTGAATTAGTCAATGTTACATCAGTTTCAGTAGTATCATAATAATTGTCGATTCCGCCGCCGTGAGTTTTCGCAGCGTTGCTATATACTTGAGAATTGATTAAAGTTAAGGTGCCCCCATAACAATTAGCAATTCCACCACCAGGACCTGTTTTCGCAATATTCCCATATACACTGGAACTGTTCAAAGTTAAATCACCACCGCAATTGTAAATACCACCACCATGACCAACTACAGTATTATTATACACACTAGAATTAATCAATCTGGTTTTGGTACCCGTACGGTAAATGTCGATTCCACCACCATGATCATATGCAGCATTGTTATGTACACGTGAATTAATCAAAATTAAGATAGCACCATATCCATTATTGATTCCACCACCATGGCCAGCTTTGGCGGCGTTTCCCCATAAATTGCAACCGTTCAATGTCACATTACCACCGTAATTGTAAATTGCGGCACCGCCATATCCGCTAGTTGCAGTATTTTGGTTTAAAATGGAATTAACTATATTCAAAGTACCATGATTGTTATAAATACCTCCACCTTCAAGGGTTGCAGTGTTTTTTTGTATAATGCAGTTTTTTACATTTAGCGTGCCGCTGTTAAAGATTCCGCCCCCATAAGGGTTAGAAGTGCTTTTTGTGGTGTTGGCATTTTGTATTGTTAAATATTGCAGATTTAAATTAACTCCTCTTTGTATTAGAAATCCTTTTCCTAATTTTTGCGCGTCAATTACTGCTTTTGGTGATTCATTACCCCTAATTTTTGGTCCGATTATAGTTAAATTTTTATTCACCACTATGTCATGTTCATTATATGTCCCGCCGGACAAATTTAACGTATCTCCAGAATGCGCCGTGTTTATCGCGCTTTTAATAGTGCTAGAAGGTGTAACTGATATAACTTGAGCATTAACTACTCCAGAAAATATAATAGGGATCATCAATCCTAAAAATAAAAAAACTTTTAATAGGCCTTCTCTTTTTTCAATAGAAAAATTACGACTCTCTAAAACGATGCTCGCCCCCTCGTTTTTAGTTAAATATTATTGGTAATTTAGCTAATCTTTAATGTTGGCTATTATATTTGCCATTATTAAATTTTACTAAAATATTTTTTAAAATTAATGGAAATACAACATTTGATCCATTCTATTTAAAATAAAAAGGATATTAAAAAGGCCTGTAAGATTTTTAGCAGATTAAAAATAGAATCGATAATATTTCCTAATTATTAACTTAAACTGAACTTTAATGTTTAAACCATTTAAGCATTTAAGGCTTTTAAATTTGATATAAGGCCCATAATTATACTTATTAATGTTTTTTTATCCTTTAAATTTTAATTATATAATTAGTAGCCCTATTAACTTATAGCAAAATATAATAATTAATAATGGGAATTATTAACTATTGTTAGAATTTAGGAGTTGTTGGAAAAAAGGCTAAGAGGTGATTAGTATGGAGAAAACGGGAAACGCGATAATTCTTATAATTTTAGGTTTAATAGTTTTAGCATTCCCACTTTTAGGAGTAATTCCATTTAGCGTGCTAACTGGTGTTGCAGTGCTATTTTTGGGTTTAGGTCTTCTATTTATGGGTGCAGCCTCAATGGGCGAAAGTCTAGTTATGGGCATTATAGAACTTATTTTAGGATTTTTAGCATTAATTTTTGGCCTAGGGTTTATATTTAATCCCGCACTATTTAGTTTCGTGGCAGCTTTATTCGTATTCATTGCAGGTATATTCCTGATAATAGCAGGAATTGTTGCCATAGCAGCTAAAACTACAGGAAGCAGATGGACAGGACTTGTAGCTCTAATTTTAGGTATAATCTACATAATTGTAGCTGCATTCATTAAAGATCCGCTGTATTTAGGCATATTAATTGGATTATGGCTTTTAATAACTGGAATAATAATGTTATTCCAGAAAGATTAATTAAAAGTCTTTCCAACAACTCTACTTTTTAACAGCTGTTTTTATCTTTAATTAACTATTAAATGTTTTAAACTGTGTTACAGTCAAAAAAATATAATAAAGCGTTTTTTTAAGCATGTACTTCCTTCTTTAAAAAAAGGGAAAGCAAAAATACAAACGCAAGTATTATTGCCCCTATCAAAAATGAAAAGTTTACACCAGAAATTAATGCAGATATCTGCTGTGCTGGATCTGGAGTAATGATATTTTGAAGGTAGCTGTGCTGTCCGAATGACATAAAGCTTACAAATAGAGATGAACCAATTGCACCCCCCATCTGCTGCAGGGAAGTCATTATGGCAGAACCTGAAGCGTAATGTTTAGAATCCAAATTCCCCAGAGTATTTGTCTGATTTGGAGACATTAAAAGGGCTGATCCTATATACAAACCACAGTTTATAATTAACACCGCAGCAAGGGTGGTTGAAACAGAAAGGTTCGATAAAAATATCATGGAAATGCACATAACAGCAAGACCCGAGCTAACGATAATCTTTGGCCCATGTCTGTCGTATATATGGCCTGCAAGAAGAGGTAGTAAACAGTTTAAAATACTTCCAGGCAGCATTACAAGACTGGCAACAAAAGAAGTGGTTCCAAGTCCATTCTGCATATACATTGGAAGTATAATCACTACTGCAAAAACGACCATCACATTAATTACATTAATTATTATCCCTATGGTGAAAAAGGGATATTTAAAAACATGAAGGTCCAGTAAAGGGTGTTCCATGGTTAGCTGACGTGCTGCAAATATTATAAGGCTAACTATGCCTATAATTAAGGGCAGTATAACATTTAAGCTTAATCCATAGTCTCCTAAACCGCTGAATCCCATTATAATTCCGCCAAATCCCACAGCAGCCAGAATAACAGATAAAATATCGAGTTTCGGGCGTGTTACTTCAGTGACATTCTTTAAAAAAGACAGTCCTAAAACTGCTGTGGCTATGAAAAAGACCAGAACTAATAAAAAGAACCAGTGCCAGTCCATAAAGCCCATAAGAAAGCCCATAAATACTGGTGCAAACATTGGTGCAGAAAGAATTACAAGAGACACAAGTCCCATGACCAATCCCTGTTTCTGCCTTGGGATCAATATTAGTATGGTATTAAATATTAGAGGCACGAGGATACCTGTTCCAACTGCCTGAATTACACGTCCAGCAAATAAAACCGGAAAATTTGAGGAAACACCTGATACAATCGTCCCTATAATTAAAAATATCATTGAAGACATGAACAATTTTCTAGTTGAAAACCGCTCAATAAGAAATGCGCTGATAAGGAATACAATACCTGAAACAAGAACATAAATAGTGGTCAGCCACTGCACTGTCCCTGCTGAAATATTATACTGTAACATTATATGTGGAAATACGATGCTCAACGCGGTTTCACTTAACATCGACATAAATCCACCAAGTAGAAGTACAAATAAAATTTTTTTAGTGTTATTTTTGTTAACTGAAAACTTATTTTCCTTTGAATTTAAACCCATTTGCGGATAATCTTCATCTGTATTTAAAACCATTTTTAAATTCACTCCAATATTAGACCGGTCTACATAATTTGAAAATTAGAGATACTTTCCATTACTATAATTAGACCAGTCTACATAATTTTGTTAAAAAATCTATTCAAAATTCTTTCAGTAAGGATGTTATTAAGCCAGCAGAATAGGAATCTGCTTTGCAATTTCAATGAAAGGCTTATCGCTTTTTTTCGTTAAAGACATTATTATTGCCCCCTCTACCATTGACTGAATAACCAATCCAAGAGTTTCTGCTTTTTCTCTGTTGAAACCCCCTTCTATTAACTTCTGAGTATAGGCATCCTGCCATACATTAAAAGCAGATTCGCACGCTTTTCTTAAATTTTCATTAGTTGCAGCTGTTTCCAGCGCAATAAGGTTGATAGAAACTTTTTTAGTGCTTCTAAGTGCTAATTTTTCATCTTTTTGAGTATATACCAGATCTGCCATTTCTTCGATGGAATTTTTAATGGATTCTGCAGGATCCTGAATTTTTGCAAGCCGTTCTTTTATTGTTTTTTCGACAAATTCTTTTGTTAAATTTACAGTTTCGAGGGCCAGTTGTTCCTTCCCCTCAGGAAAGTAATAGTATAACGAGCCTTTAGGGGCATTACTCTCCCTTAATATCTCATTTAATCCAGTAGCATGATATCCTTTAAGCTGAAAAAGAACTGTTGCAGCTTCTACTATTCGATCTCTTGTATCAGTTTTCTTCACTATACCACCACAATTATAATGACTGGTCTATATAACCCTATTCAAATTATTGAATTTGATCTATAAATAGTTATAGGCAGATTTAACTATTACCTATCTATGTATCTGAATATTTCATTTTTAAACTCATTTTTCTATGAATTTTATATTTAATCTTTTTAAAAAATCAGAATAATAAAAAATATAGAAACCCATTTATTTTGCTTTAAATATTAAAAGAACAGAATAGGGACGAATTATGGAATGATTTGGGAGTAATTCTGGAAAAATTATTTTTATTACGCACCCCCTATTTTAATTAAAAAGCATTAGGCTCATTTAAAAATAATGTGATCACCATGGTTTATGAAATACTTATACCATCAATACCGTTTGTAGGGGGTTATTTAATAACATATACACTCTACAAGACCTGTTTAATAAGAAAATCACTTCATGTGAATTTATGGAACTTTATATTATTTAGTGCATTTTTAGTAACTGCGAGTGCAGGATTTGTACTTATGGTTTTACTTGAACTAGGCATAATTACATCCATTAATTCAGGACTTCTTTACTGGCATGTAGAATTCGGCATTACCATGGCACTAGTTACAGTATTCCATATAAGTATTTACTGGAAAAATACCAGAAGGCTGTTTACAGGAGGGAGGGCGAAATCTTGAAAGATAAAGTTAAAAGTAAGTTAGCTGACTTAAAAAATGCATTAAACCAAAATATTTCCCCTCAAAAACAGAAAATAGTTGGAGCTGCAGCAACTGTGCCCGTAATTGCAGCATCAACCATGTCAGGAGTTTGTGCAGGAGGCTGTCCGTACGGCTTAACAAACGATCCTTATCCCGGACAGTGCCATCTCTACACTGACAGTACTGGAGACGGCATCTGCGATCTTTCACAGGCCGCTGCCGTTTCAAGCACTCAAAGTACAGATACGGATACTCCGACTACAGATTCAAATACAAATACAGACACTCAAAATAGTGCTGATGGATACCATGGGGGACACGTTCAAAACGGAACTTCAGACCAAGCCAATGCAAGCACCACTACAGTTCATGATCCTAGCTCAGGGACTGGTGATTCATTAAATACGGGCAGCGACTACCATATAATTCCCGTAAGTCTTTTAATTATAGGCGCGTACCTATTTACACATTATCTTTTCAGTAAAGGTATTCTAAAACCTAAAAAACATAAAAAGTTGTGGAATTTGCTGTTAATGGGAGGTTTCTTTGGATCCGGCGTCACAGGAGTGCTGCTAATCTATATGATAAATTTAGGTATTGGTCTGGTTTACAGGCAAGGCCTGAACTACTGGCACGTAGAATTATCACTCCTGATGGTCATAGTAACCCTGATTCACTTCCACATCTACAGAAAACCATTTAAAAACATGTTTAAAGTACTGTTCCATTTCAAATCAAGTTTAAATAAAAATAAATCAAAAATCAGAGGCACGTCCAAATAAAGGACTTTGCCTCTACTATCCATTTTCAAATCTGCCCACAGATTACTTGTTAAAAAAGTCCAGAGTGACACTTTTGGCACTTTTAAGTTCTTTAGGTGGTTCAAGTGCCTTAAATTCAAGTTGATACTTTTCAAGAAGTTCCTGAGCATCTTCAGTAACAGATGGGGCTACCAAAAGACCCCTAACAAAATCTTTATGGTCAGTGAAGTCTTCAAAATATTTTTTTAACTGTTTAACTGCATTGACACCTGCCTGCCTGCTTTTAAGTTCTAATATCATTAAACTGCCGTTTTTATCCTTGCCAAGTATATCTATAAATCCTGTAGATACCTGATACTCTTTTGAAGTTGGCCGGAATCCTTTTTCAATAAGTTCTGGGCTTTCCATTATCATGGTACGCAGGTCTTCTTCGTAACCTGCCAGTTCAAGCTTTTTAATGTCTTTACCAATATGATAAGATATCATATGTGTTTTACATATTTCAACTTCAAGAGACTCTGGCGGATTTCTCCTTACCCCGCAGATATAAACTCTGTCGTTTTCCATTCTCGTCTTGAATTTACAGTTAGGGGGCTGCCAGTTAACAGGCTCCAAATTATAATCCTGATGGACTAAAAATGAACCATCAGTCTTGATAATTATTGTCCTGTCTCCAGATCCTAACCTGCTTGTAGCCCTGCCCCTATACTTAATCCTGCAGCATGCCACTATTATTATAAATGCCCTTTTAGAAATTGCTTCGTTTATAAAATCAAAGACTTCCTCTGTCCCCGGATTTTCATCTAACTTAATTATCATTAAACATCCTCAAATTATTAAAAAAAGGTAAAAACCATTTTAAAACTAATATTACGTTTCCAACATATAAAAATATAATTATAAACGCAAATAGAGAACTGTTTAATGATTTAAAGGAAGATTAACATAAAAATAGTTATTATAATATTAAATTTAAACACGTATGTTATGAGCATTGTGCAAATACTCTTATTTAAATTATTATGTAATTTTTTGATTAAATAAATGGAATTTCAACTTAAATTAAGCATTATAACATATTAATAAAGTATAAACAATGCAAAGAATAATAGACCCGAATAAATTTAAAATAAGAAACTTTTATCCAGTAATTTTAAGGTTAAATTAAAATTAAATTATTTTGAATCAATTTTATTTATTGCCCTTTTCAAGGCAGATTCAAATTCATGAGATTCTCCATTTGAGGCTTCTAAAGCTCCTTTAAGATAGGGAAGTGCTTCTTTATCTCCTATAGTCCCAAGAGCATTTGCCGCATTTACCCTTACAAGATAACTTTCATCCCCAAGAGAACTGACCAGATATTCTACAGATGCATCACCAATTTTACCCAATGACATCACAGCACAGGATCTTAAAATGTAATCATTTTCTTTTAATATTCCTTTTAACGGTTCAAGAGCGCGATCATCACCCAAATTTCCAAGTGCATCCACCACTTCACATTTAACATTTAAAGACCCATCATTTAATGCATTAATGATTGGTTCAACTGCCCGTCTGTCACCAATTGCACCAAGAGCCCATACTGCCGTTTCACGAACATGCCAGTGTTCATCCTTTAAAACATCAATTAAAGGTTCAACAGACTTTTTATCCCCAATCGTGCCAAGAGATACAACTGCAGCTTTACGGATAGGCCAGTATTCATCGTTCAGGAGATTAATTAAAGGTTCAACTGCTTCCTTTGCATCTATATCCCCCAGTATATATGCTGCTTTTTCCCGAATTCGTTTGTCTTCGGTTATATCTAATGCTTTTATAAGGCCATTTATATCCTTTTTGTCCCTCATCCTTTCCAGATCTGAGATTGAAATCATTGCCATCATCCATATTAAATCCATAATTTTATCACATATTTATTTAATGTCATTTATTAATATTTATTGGCTATATAATTTTTATAAATGTTTAATAGCTTAGATCATACCATTAATCATTTATGAATGCACCATATCCTAAATAATACCCAAATAATTCAAACAATACGTTTTTTGTCAAAAAAAGTCTTTTATAATTCTTTTAATTTTATAAACAAGTAATGCTATGTTATAACTACAGAGTGTATCACCACATACTATCATTTTTAGCTATTATTTAATTTATATTTAAAAATTAGCTTAAATTATCCCCAAAAATATAATTTCAATACATTCATAGCCTGTTAAATAAATAATTAAGTTAATAGACATAAACACCATAATTATTAGAATTATTTTTATTATTTTTATTTATATGCAACTAATCATATTAATTATCCCCTAATGAATTATAATAGTTCCTCCCCCAAACACCATTAATTTTATATCTAAATTGTATTTACGCGAAATTATTATTAGTTATGAAAAACATAAAAAAAGATACGAAATTATGCAGAGGTGGTTGCAATTAAAGGAAAAATACTATTTTTAGTTAGCGTATTAGTTATTACAAGTATTACTGTGGCTGCTTATCCAGTAATATCTGCTAATTCCCAATTAGGACAGCCAAACCAGTCAAATTTAGGAAATTCAACAAATAATAATCACAAGATCAGTTCCATAAATAAAATATCAAACAGGGGTTTACATCAATCAAATTTTAATGTTAAATCATCAATCCCAAAAAAGTATACATCTCCCAAAGTCAAGTCATCTAAATCACGTTTAATTGCGCAGAAGTACATAAAAGAACATAATGCAGTAGCAGGTAAACCTGAACGATACAAAATAGGTGGGAAATGCACAGATGTTGTTCCTGTTTTATTGAAGGGTAAAAGAGTAGGGGAAATAAATATAGACCCTAAAACAGGAAAAAACGTGGGTGGTGCAGGAGGAGCACCTTAATTTACTCTTTTTAAGCATATGACAATTAATTCTGTTAATTATTCCTTTTAAACTCTGTAAAACACTTTATCATGAGACATGGAGTAAAATATGTCCAAGATATTTAATAACAGAATGTAAATATTTATGTTCTAAAAAAGATAAAGTAATGGATGAGGTGATTATGCTTGGCAGAAGTATTAGTACCGGTAACTTTTAGTCGAGAAATAGAAGGGAAAATAAGTGATTTAGTCATACCTGAAGAGTTTGTCAAGGATTTCCGTTTTATAAGTGATACCGAACTTATAGTTGTTATACGAGTCCTGGGCGCAGATATAGAAAAGCCCCTAAATTTCTTTGAAAGCAGCAAAGGAGATAAATTCACCATAAAAACCATAGAAAATAATGGAAAGCAAGTATATGATAAATTCACATTAATTGATATGGAATCAAACGAAGGCCCATATCCCACTGCAGATATAGATATAGAACCTCAAGAGATTAAACTAATACTAGAATTTGAAAAAAGATGACCAAATAATTATTATTTTAAATTAATTTTTATTCTCATTTTACTAATTAATCAAAATATTACTTACTTAGAATAAAAGCATTATAATGCCTATCTTTCTCTTTTTGCACGTTCTTTGGCCTTTAAAATTAAAAATATTATTACACCAATTACAATTGCAATAATAATGCCCCATATCAATGCAACTCCTATAATGAGTATTGCATTAATAACTGCATTTACAAAGCCCATTATTGCATTAACTAATGTAGATATTATATCCATGTATTACTATTTTGTTTTTAATTGGATATAAATTTAGAGATTTTTAAAAATTGATTTACTGTTATTTAATTAACGTTCAAAGTTTACAAGCACAACCAGCAATTTAGATAGTGATCCCGTTTGAAATTGGTAAAAATATAAATAAAAGTTAGAGCATAGTTATTACTTAAATTAAATAATTTAATAATTTTTAATGTGATGGTGGACCATTAAGTGAAGCTGTTGAAAAATACATTAACATCAGTACTTATCCTGCTGGCAGTATTTGTGACTTATGAAGCTTTTTTTATAGATAATACTCCTTTAAATTATTTTTCTTCTAAATCGGCTAGTTCAACAGTTTATGTTGAAAATGGAGTTTCAGGCATAGTAACTATAACTGATCCATCACTTCACAAAACAGTATGGTTTAATATTAGTTTTTATCCATTAGAAACTGGTTCTGGAGTTATTGTAAGTAAAAATGGATATATCATAACTGCATTTCATGTTATAGGTGATCCTGAGTCCAATACCATTAATGTGCTTAAAACAATGAGTGATGATGACATCAAGACGTATGTGGAGCAGGCAGCAGTATCTACCTATTTATCAAACTATAATCCACAGTTAGGCGCGGAATTATCTGGAAATGATATGGTCAGTCAAAGTAACTTAAGTGCCAATACACGTACAACTACCGATCTGTTGATTCAAAACAATTTAATTAGTGTAAAATACTATAAGCAGGTCATTAAAGTTAAATTTTCATCTGCTACGGGAATTAAACCGCTAAATGCACAGCTGGTTGATGTTGGAAATTCAGGCAGCGATAATGATGTTGCCCTCCTGAAAGTTAACCCCGCAGGCAGAAATTTACCAGCATTAAAAATCAGTTCCCATGACCCAAAGAATGGAGAAAACATCCGTATATATGGTTATCCCGCAGACAGCAATGTGACACAATCCCAGTTATCAGTAAACCCTTCCACAACCACAGGCAGCCTCATATCAGAAGTACGTAATTCACACGATATACTTTACTACAAAACAAATGCATCTACATTCCCTGGTTATAGTGGAGGTCCTGTTTTAAATAGTAAAAATGAAGTAATAGGTATTTTAATATATGGAATACAGTCAAAAGGAAGTTTTTTACAACAAATAAAATCAAGATATGGGTTATTTTTATCTTCAAACTATATAATACAGATATGTAGGGAAAATGAAGTTCCCATAGACATCACATAATATGACACCTGTAGATCTACTAAAAAAATTCTAAGTAGATCTACTGGAAAAAAATTATTCTAAAGTAAGCAAATCTATCTTATTAATTAACTGCTCATTTTTAACTTTAAATACCTCAAATGCTTTTTTATTTCGATTGTTGTATTCTACAAGGGATTTTGATATACTGCCTGAAAGTTCTTCATAATCAGTTTTAAAGTTTACAAGCAGCTTTTCCAGCTTTTCCAATTCCATTACTTCAGGACATTTAGGGTTAAACAGCCTAGCTGTTTTAAACCTGTGGTTACCCATTAAACTAACCCCGCCCTCTAATTTAAGTGCAGGACCATATAATTCCTGTAGTTTGTCTGATTTTTCCAACAATTCTTTTAAAGCTCTTACTTCATTTAACTTAGAATCTATTAATTTAACAATATTAGATTCCATGTTAGGCCCCAAATTTCCTTTATTTTTTATACCCTCTTTACTCTCCATATTTACCAGTCCTCCATCTATATTCCTTATTTTCCAATAAGCTTAAACTTCACAACTGAATCTAGAGCATATGCCCAACTTAGAGCATTATATACATATTAACTGGATGCTGGAGTTCTTAATCAAACTAAAACTATCTTAAGATTAAGGATTTCATATACTTGCGCGTATCTTAATATGTGACTCCTCCACCATATCGATGTAAATTAGTATTCCAAACTTAATATGGAATTTGTAATAGTGACTCATAATAACATTATGTAATATTAGGAATGATTCTAATATAAAAGATTTTCTGTCAGGTATAAACTTAAAAACGCATTTAAAAGACCAGTATTCCCAACTACCAACATAATAGCATAACTACCACAACATGCAAATTAATAATAAAAACTACCCCCTGAGCAGTGAATCTGAAAGGCTACGCAAAAAATCAATTTAAACGTCTTGATTTGAAAATTATTACTTTCAAAGATATAAATGAAATAAATTAATGTCCAGCACGAATTTGGAGCAAATTACAGTTAATAAAAATGATTGATTAAACCCGTACTGCATATCCCATATAAAGATGCCCTGAAAAAATAAGTTTTCATCTTAAATAATTTAATAAAATTTTATAAGAATTGTAGTACAAAAAAGATTAATATTTCACTAATTCAAAGTTTTAATTCGCCTTTATACCTCTTTAAATTCAAAAAAACGCATGATAATTATGTTTGCATGAAAAAATTAAATCACAAAAAATATATGCTCAAAAATACCATAATCACGTGTCAATAACTCCAAACTGGTGTTAATATGACATCTGAAAAAATGGGAGGCAGTATAATGAAGCGACTTTCGTTGCTTTTAGTGCTCCTTATTACATGTGGAGCACTCTTTAATGTAAATACCATATATGCCGCCACAGAAAATTCACAGATACCACCTAACTACGATGACACAAACCTTGTTCTTAACAACACAACAGATGCACAATCTAACGCGACGATTCAAAATACAACAGGATCTACACAAAAAAATGTAACAGAACCTGTTAATAACACTACAGTGACGAACCAGTCAACGACTCCAAATTCAACAAATTCCAATCAAAACAGTGGATTAACTCTTAAAAGCTTTAGTGTAACAAGCGTCAAAAATTCTACCGACACCACAGGAGATAAATATAAAAATATTAGCGCAATTTGGCTAAACGCCGAAGATGCAGCTAATTTAAATGTAACTAAAATTAAAAACACCGGAATTACAGATATATTCGTTAAGTGTAATATTTATTCCAGCACTTACCAGAATACCCTGAAAAATGTTGTATCCATGTTCAAAAACAGTGGAATACGGATAAATGCATGGGTAACATGCTTTTTAGATGCAAACAGCAAATGGATCAACCCTGCAGGGACAACCTACACATACACTGTAAAAGTGACCAAAAAAGTTCCAGTAAAGACTCCTTATAAATACTGGTACAAATCATGGTACAAATACAGGGGGCACTGGTACTACAAATGGAAATACGTCTGGAAAACCAAAACAACGTATAAAAATGTCACAACCACCCAAAAGAAAACAGGCTTAAATACCACCTATAATACCAAGGTCCTAAATGCCACCACTAACATGGTTAAAAACTGTGGAATAGATGGTGTTAACCTTGATTACTTACGTTATCCTGGAACAGCTTACAAATACACAAACAGCTCGCAGATCATTACCTCTTTCGTTAAGAGTATCTACAATTCAGTAAAATCAATTAATTCATCAGTAGCAGTTTCAGCAGATTTAATGCCTGAAGGGAAAATGAATGCATATTACTATGGACAGAATTACACTCAACTTGCAAAATATCTTGATTTCATGGTTCCGCTGGTTTATAAGGGTAATTTCGGATACAACAGTTCAAAAGGCACCAGCAGCAGTGGTAAAAATGGTACCAACTGGATAGGCAGTTCTATAGCATATATAGTCAGCCAGTCCAATGGAACTCCAGTTGTAGCTGGCCTTCAAGCTTATCGTTCAGCAAACAACCAAACTGCAATACCTTTAAATGAATTACAAAACGATATAGACTCAGCTGTAAAAAATGGCGCATCTGGATATGCATTATTCAGATACGGTAAGATAACAGAAGCTTTCTTCAAAAATTCGACTTCAATTACATTCACTTCAGAGCAGATTCAAAATGCTGCAGCAGGTCTCAGAGCATATATCGAGACTAACAGCAAACTTCCAGCTTATGTGACAATTGGTACAACCCAAGTTTCGATTGAAGACCTATTGAACTTGATGGTTACAAACGTCTTACAGCTAAATAGTGGAAATAAAACGCCTTTAACATTTAAAAACATAAGTTCGCCAGGTAATCCAACAGGTGACCTTGTAACAGGGTCAATAACAAAAACAGAATATCTAAACATCACACAGAGAATTAAATCATTTATAGATGCAAACAATGCTGCACCAAACTATGCATCAAGTTCCCTTGGAAATATTCAGTATGAATCACTTGTTTACATGTACTCGAAGATACTGGATTTCTACAGTATCACCAACGGACTGCCAAATTATGTTTCAGTAAA
The DNA here is from genome assembly GCF_000745485.1 of Methanobacterium veterum. Classification (NCBI taxonomy): domain Archaea; kingdom Methanobacteriati; phylum Methanobacteriota; class Methanobacteria; order Methanobacteriales; family Methanobacteriaceae; genus Methanobacterium; species Methanobacterium veterum. The sequence continues at coordinate 78,669 of NZ_KN050693.1, read as the reverse complement.
GGCATGGACAGCCCTTACTCCAGTTATAGAAGCAAGACCCGTGTATATAACCAGTGATAATATCATAAACACAGTAGCTGATACTAACCGGACAAATACAATCGTCAATGCTTTAGAGGCATTAGGATTAACTGCAGTAAACTGGGGATTAGGCCCAAACAGCCATTACAGCGTGCTTCAAAACAGCACAGTCCCTGCAAATGCACTAATAGTAGATATATACGGCGGAGCATGTGCAGGTACCATATACGAAATGGGACAGGACTATTATAAAAAATTAGTTGGAGCTAAAAAAGTATTCAGTGTCTGGTTGGCCCCATACTCTACAGACATAACTAATTTAGCATGGCTGCCCAGGTCAAAAGACGATGATTTCGACCCTCCAAGCTTTACAGGGCTAGCAAATCCAGATCAGTATTTAGCAAGTAATGGCTATGAATACATCTATTCAGGAGATTTAAGTGCCATAATAAACCGAATATACCAGGAAGCAACAGAACCTATTGAGTAAATTAATTGGACATAAATAAAAAAAATTGTGCCAATTTATTTACTTTTCCATCTTTTTTAAATTTCAAAAAAGTGATTTAAGATCATATAGCTACTTTTCAATCCTTTCTTTTTCTGTAATGTCCGGAGGCGGTTTAATAAATAAAGAGAGGATAAGTCCAATAAACAGGAGGATAGCAGAAGCTAAAATGGCAGCCTGCATTCCACGACTGTCCGAATTAAATGTAAGGGCAAAAAGTTTAGGGTCATCCATAATAGTCGACATATCTGGACTTAAAGTTTTTCCCACCCATGAATAAATATCATGATTTAAAGCCTGCTGATTTTGATATACAGAATATTCAACAGGAAGTGTCGCTGCAACGTTAAAGTACAATGCCATAAAGAAAATTAATCCAATGGCAACGGTCCCAATTGAAGATCCAACATTTATGAAAGTGTTATGTATTCCTGAAGCCTCTCCAAGCTGTTTATCATCTACACTGGAAAGAATAATATTGGTAATGTTAGGAGTAGCTAGCCCTAAACCCATTCCCAGTATAAATAAGCCCGGGATAAGGTCCATCATATCCAAACTTGCAGGATACATGAATGAATGATATAGCATCAAAATGGCAATTATAGACACTGCAAAGCCTATAAATACCAAATAATGAGCTTTAATGCGCTTTGTAAGTTTACCCACACTTACTGCAAATATTGCGCTTCCAATAGAGGCCGGTAACAGAATTAAACCAGTTACTAAAGCATTGACTCCCCACCTCGTCTGCACATATATTGGTATAATATAAAATAATCCTGCTAAAATTAAAGCCATGATCAATCGGGATAAGTTACCAAAGGTAAATGAGCGGTTTTTTAAGATACGCACATCCATAAATGGTTTTTTACCCTGTTTAATTAGTCTTCTTTGGTAATAAAAGAAGATAACTAAAAATATAACACCAATCATGATCATTGACATGGCAAATGCAAAACCAAGCAGATTTATAATGGTCCCATAGTTATTAACCCATGTAGCAGGGTTGTTTAACTGAAGTACACCAACTATAAACAATAAAATTCCAGATGATGCAAGAAAGGCACCCCTGAGATTTAAATCAGACCATTTCAATGTTATTTCAGATTCAGCAATGTCATATGATAATACAAGTATGGCCACCACAAATATAGTCTCTAAAGCGAAGCCCCACCTCCACGAATAGAATGTTGTAAGGTAACCTCCCAATAAGGGCCCTATTGCTGTCGCCGCTATATATAATGTAGATGAAAATCCCATTGCAAATGCTCGTTTAGACCCAGTGTAATGAGCTGTGATTATGGATGATGTTGCAGGCAGCATTAAAGCCGCACCAAAACCTTCTATTATAGACCAGCCCACCAGCAGCATGAGTGCATTTGTACTTAAGGCTGCAATTAATGCCCCAATGCCATAGATAATAGCTCCAGCTACAAAAGTCTTCTTTCTACCGATGACATCCTGCAATTTACCTCCAAATAGCACAAAGCATCCCATTACAAGAGCATAAATGGCTATTATGGACTGTATATTAGCAAGAGTTGTATTCAAATCTTTTACAAGATATGTCATTGCCACGTTCATAAATGTAGCATCTAAACCTATGATAAATAATGCTAAAGAAACAAAAATTAAAATTGACCATCCATAATTCGACTTGTTCAATATAAATGCCTGCCCCCATACTTATTTATATTTATGGTAATTTTCCCGTTATTTAAATATAACGGATTGAAGATCCGTCCATTTTTTTAATAACACAAACCAATCCCTGAATTTTATGATAGAAAAATGGTAATGAAATGGAATAGATTTGGATATAATTCGGGAAAAATTATTTTTAAGCTTTTTTAGAAAATATAACTGAAATAGTGAGTTAAAATATAGAATAACCAAAAAAAATTTGATAATTAATTTAAATACAAGAGGCGAATAATTTGAAAGTAGAATGGAAAAATGAAGATTTAAAAAGTGAATTAATAATGAACACACTTGAGTATCTAAGTAGAAACCAGAATGTTTCCATTAAAGACCTGGCAGATTACACCGGACAGGAATATATTCTAATAGCCTTTTTAATGCAGGATTTAGAAAATAAAGGTATCATAAACTCAGAAAAGGTTTTTAACTTAAATAAATGAGATAAATCCAGAATTCATTTAAATAATGCCATTCTTCCCCCTAGTTTTCATTTTTTTAGCATATTTTGCAAGTAATTGTAATTAAAGATTCAAATAAAATATGTTTTTACAGAGTTACAACCGATAAACAGAAATATAACTCAAAAAAGGTTAATAAACACAGCATCTAAACTTCCAGTTTAAAAACGAGTCAAATAAAACTAATAAGAACCTACCATTTATAAACATTCAAGCAAACTAATTGTAGCTTCTTTAATTATAATACTTATCAAAATAAACATACTGATTTTACACTTAAATATGCTTAAATAGGAGCAGTGCCCAATAGTGACATACCAAATAACTACAAATGAAATTGAAACATTTTTTTTATAATTCTTAGCTTTGAAACCGTACGCTACCTGATGAAACCATTTGAAGATACAGTTATTCAATCCATTTAATTCAAAAAGAAAGATAATTTCATTTATTTTATCAATATTTACAGTAGCATTGATTCTAATTAGTGTTATAAATCCATCAATGGCAGCTAATTGTGAGAAAGATGTTTCTACAATTCAGAATACATTAAATGAATATACACACAATTTGAAAACAAATTTCAAAAAACATGTAAGTCCCTCTTTTAATCTATTTGAAGAGAGTAAAGAAGTCAAGAAAATTTCAGGTATTCTGGATGAAGCATCAAAATTCAAATATGTTCACGGAATTAGCAGTTCATACAAGCTTCCCATGCAAGGCGGAGACTGCTGGGCAATGTCGGACTGGTTATACAATCACATTAAAAAAACAGGAGTTGACTGCAGAATCATTCAGTATGAAACATCCCTTGCCAATAATCACAGAAGTGTGCAAATTAAAATTGATGGAAAATGGGTCGATTTACCCTATGAAATGTTTAACTTCGATTACAGATTCGTTGCATCATATTCTAAACCCAAAATGTTCGTTTATAAATATTAATTTCTTATTTTAGTGAATTAATGGTTTAAAAAGCTTTGATTTAACTAATTTATTGATAGTACTATAACTATTCTTTATTACAGGACCATCATCTAATATAACTAAAAATAATATCTAAAGTTCAGCTTATTAAAGCAAGAATATATAACTGCATTTATTGCTATTAGCCATCATATCCAAACTTTAAGCTGTTTGCTGTTTTCGTTAGCTAAATAACAGTACCTCAAGCTCGCTCAAGTTATCCCTGATAAACTGTTCTGCCTTTGGATCTGCAAGTATTTTTAACTGTTCATGTCCTTTTTCAGCGTGAGCTCTAGCTAGTAATTCTTGAAGCTCTGGAACCGGCATTTCAATGACTTTTTTTATCTTCTCAATTTCTTCATCACTTAGCTGATCTTTATAATTTTCTATTTGAGATCTAAACTTTTTCACCACATTCATGTTCCTAAAAACAGCCATTTTTAATATTACAGCCGGAACTTTGGTAAATAAATCCACTACACCCCTAACATCTTCTTCAGTTATATTTCTTTCCTGAGACTCCATTTAAAACCCCTTTTTATGAATATTGAATTACTTGATAATTTTAAACTGTATCTATTAGAACTTTTCCAATATATTATTATGGATTAAAGCTATACATTTGATATAATCTTATTAAAGAGTATCACTTAATAGGCATAAATAGAACAATAAAGGAGCAGAACATGAATAAAGTACCTTCAACTGAACTGGAAGACCGCATGACACGTTTTAAAGCACAGATGGATATATCCAATCCAGAATGGGAAATAACCGCAATTTTCAGTAAAATAAATCAATATTATTTTACAGGAACTATGCAGGATGGAATGCTGCTTATTCCAAGAGATGGTGAAGCCACATTCTGGGTACGGCGTAGCTTTGAAAGAGCAACTTATGAATCACTATTTCCACAGATAAAATCCATGAAAAGTTTTAGAGATGCTGCAAAAAGTGTAGATAAACTTCCAGACACAGTTTATATTGAAACTGAAACAGTTCCATTGGCATTATATAGTCGATTTCAAAAGCATTTTCCTTTTAAGGATGTTAAACCTGCAGATACCAGTATCGCTGCTGTAAGAGCTGTTAAAAGTGAATATGAACTGGGTTTAATGAGAAAAGCAGGTGAAATCCACCAGTGCGTGCTGGAGGATACAGTACCTGGAATGCTGGTTGAGGGAATGAGCGAAGCAGACCTTGCAGCAGAGCTGTTTAAAGTTATGGTAGATGAAGGATATCAAGGAATAACTCGTTTTGGCATGTTTGATACTGAAATGGTACTTGGCCATATTGGTTTTGGTGAAAGTTCAATTTATCCATCCTATTTTGACGGGGCCAGTGGAAATTACGGGATGGGTCCAGCAGTGCCTCTTCTTGGAAGCCGTGAGCGGAAGCTGAAAAAGGGAGACCTGGTATATATCGATATTGGATCCGGAGTAGAAGGTTATAATACAGATAAAACCATGACATACATGTTCGGCAGTTCTCTTCCCCAGTACGCCATAGATATCCACAACAAATGTGTGGATATACAAAATGAAATAGCAGCAATGCTAAAACCTGGAGCAATTCCATCACAAATTTATAAACACATAATGAACAGTTTAGATGAGGATTTTCTACAGAATTTCATGGGATTTGGTGACCGTAAGGTCAAGTTTTTAGGCCACGGGATAGGTTTACTAATCGATGAACTGCCAGTAATAGCAGAAAGATTTGATAGCCCCATTCAGGAAGGAATGGCCTTTGCAGTAGAACCCAAAAATGGAATTAAAGATATTGGAATGGTAGGGATTGAAAACACATTTACAGTAACTGCTGCAGGTGGTAAAAGCATCACTGGAAATAACCCTGGCTTAATTCCAGTATTCTAATTTATAGTGAAGAACATTACTTGTTAAACATTTAAAATCTTAGGTAACTTGATTAACTGTTTAATAAGATTTAAAGCACGTAAAAACAATTTCAAAAATTTAATAGTTTAAAATATTTAGTACTTCACTATAAAATTCATATAAAATTAGACTGAGTAAATTAAGTCTTTATTTTTATTATTTAAAAAGTTAAAAAATGTTTTTATTTATAAAATCAATCAGTACGTCGGTAATAGTGCCTCAGAGTCTCTGCAACCCTTTCTTCATCAAAATTTTCCCCACCCAAACAGCAGGAAGTTGATGATCCGTCCAGGCAAAAGTAAAGCGTAGGAGTTCCTGTTTCCAGATCGTTTTCTGCATAAATAGGGCAGTTTCTACATAAACATTCTTCTTTCCGGTCCAGATCAGGGCAATGTTCTATTCCTGAGGCACAATGCAGCGCAGGAAACTCTTTAGGTTCAATCAGCGAAGAACCCAGCGCCCCCTCTTGAAGAAGTATCGCTTTATCATGTACACACTGGCTTTTTTGTACTTTACACTCAAGACAGCGGCATTTTTCAATATTTTCCACATTAAATTCGATTTCCATATTACCCACCAAAAAATTTCAAATGTTATTCTAAAGGCTTAAACAGGAATTTTCCGGCTCGACATTTAGGGCATTTCCACCCTTCAGGTAAATCTTCAAAGGGTGTACCCGGCGGAATATTAGAACGTTCATCTCCTTTCTCTGGATCGTATATATAACCACAAACAATACATTGATATTTCATGGATTAACCTCCCTGTGCTTTTATCCTCAAAATCTATGATTTTGTAGGCTCCAAACACTTTGTGTTTAATGATATTTTGTTTTTCATTCCATAAATTTTTAGCTATATCTTAAAAGAGTTATATCCATTTGAAGCATATGCTGTTTTTAAATCAATGATTATAGACTTCCTAAATAAATATTTCAAAAATAGGTAAAAAAATAATTAAATTTAATTAAAAACAGAATGATGGAAAATTTCCCGTTATTTACCATTAATTATTTCATTAACAGCGCCGTTAATTTCTTTATTCTGCATTAAGATATTAGCGGCAGTTTGAATATCTTTATCCTGCATTAATTTATTGATTTCATCTTGAACGCCCTTATTTTGTAGTAAGCTGTGTATCTGAGATCTAACATTCTTGTTCTGCAGAATATCTGCAATTAAATTCTGAACATCACTATTTTTGACTATATCTGTTATCTGCAGATTATCCTGCTGCATGAAATCAGCTTTTAACTTATTGATATCATTAGATATGTCTGGACTTGCATTTTGAATCTGAGTAAATGTGTTTTTAATTTCACTGTACACACTTGGATTCATATTTTGGATTTGATGCTTTATTGTGGCGTTACCTGAGTCAGCCGCATATACTGGAACTGATCCAATAATTACTGCCAGAAGGCAAAGTGTTACGATTTTGTTCATCGAGTATCACCCCGTGCTTTAGATGTAACTTGAAATCGTTGCCCCATTATATTGTCCTGATTATAAAAATACTTTTCCATATCTGCAACATTTACAATTAAGCTTATTAAACTAGTTAAATACAAATTAAATACTCATTTAACCTGTTTTATACAATTATAACTCCATATTAATTTATATAAATGTCATAATAAATTAAATTAAAACTTTTTAGACTCACCACTATAACATTAATTTGTGCTTCAATTAACACGAAATAACTTCCCTTTCATCCAATAATGAGTTAAAATGCAGTTTTTAACATGTATAATTGCCTAATACCAAATTAATTACTAAAATTAAAGGTAAAACTTGTGTTATCAAAATTAGCATGTCTAAAACATTCATAAAAATTATATCAAGCCCCTACTTTTTATTCTCAAAAAGAGCTTAAAATTCAGCTTTTCTATATTAAAGATAGAAAAACACGATATTTTTACTTAATATCTGCTGATTCCAATTTTAATGCAAATCAAAACATATAAATAAAAAGATTAAAAGACTTTTTTGTTCCAATAAACACTCATCTAAAGTGAATCAACAAGTCATGCCTAGACATATTTTATAACACTATCAATTGGCGGTGAAGAATTGAAATCAAAAACAGCGATAATAATAGGGGCAATTATATTCATTATAGCTGCAGCTTCAGCAGCTACTTTTTTATCTGGACAATCCACCGATACCACCATAAACTCATCAAACCAGCAGCAATCAGAACCCATAGTACAGAATGAAATAGGTATAACTGTAAAAACCGACGGGAAAAACGTAACAGTTCAAGCAACATCGGTTCCTGCAGATGTCCAGGTGCCATCCAAAATGATTACAGAAATGAAAAATAAAGCATACAATGACATTCAAAGCTATTCCAGTACTTCCAGCAGCTTAAAATCAGACATGCAAACTATTGCAAAGAAATATAATTTTACTGCAAATGTTACCTTAACTTCACAATTTGGAACTAATCAACTGCCATTTTTAGCAATTGTAAGTGGAACTTCCATGATTCCAACCTTAAAAGATGGCCAGGAAGTTATAGCTCTCAAAACAAAAAATATCAAAGTAGGAGATATAGTAATATCCAGACACCCTACCTACGGCCTTATAGTAAAAAGAGTGGCCACCATAGAAAACAGTAAAGTGTATTTGAAAAGTGACAACAGGGAAATATCCAACTACATCAAAGAAACAACACTTTCTGATGGAGTAGTAGAAATTTCAAACATTACAAAGACTCCACTTGATACATGGCGTTCCATAAGTGACATAGTGGGAGTAGTGAAATTTTACTAAATTTAAATTAAAATAAATAAGACTGATTACCAAAATCAGTCCTTAAAGTTTTTTTTGTTTTATATCTCAATATCAATAGCAGATTTAGGCAACCAGACCTCTTCGTTGCCCACTTTCATCAATATTGCTTTTTTAGTTTCTTTTTTGATTATACCAACAACTTCGCTGGACAATCCTTTATTGGTGGCAAGCCATTCAGGCAGCTTAACAACCGCCGTTTCCCCCTCTTCTTCAGGTTTTAGCTGGCCGCTTTGAATTTCCCTTGCAATGTATAGATCTTTAAGGTCTATTTTGATAGTTTCCCCTTTTTTGATGTCCTTTAATGCAACTATTGTCCCATCTTTTTTTAAAAATGCATCTGACAAAAAAATCACCTGTAGTATTTTTAAATATTCTTGATTTGAATTTTATTTACCATCAACACGAGCAGGAGGCTCCTCATCAATATCAAGGGAAGAAACATTACCCCATTCTCTAATCCTCTCACATATCAATTCTTCAAACTGTTTAGGGCTTAATCCTAGCTCTTTTGCACGATCTCGTATAGCTTTAGGTTCATGGGCCTTGTGTTTTATGTAATAAGCAGCAAATCTTGAAACATATTTTTCAAGCTTTTCTTCACTTGAAGCTTCTATTATTTCGGCCGTATCATCAGAAAGCATGTTTAGATCCTTAAGTGGAATTCTTAAGGGCATAAATTTAATTACAATATCTCCAGTATGTTTATCAAAGACTATGCTGTCTATACCTGCTTTTAATCCTTTTAAAACCATAATACCACCCGTTTAATTAGTTTAAAAAATAAATTAAAATTTTAAAGCCCTCGAAAATCTACGATTTTCAAAGTCCCAAAAAACCTGTGGTTTTTTGAGGATAATAAAATTAAATATGTTTCTATTGTATTTAATACTATTGATTTAAAATTAAGCCTAATTTAGCTTTATTTTTGTATATACTTCCAAAAAAGAAATAAAAATCTAAAATAAACTTATAAATTGATGATAAAAGGACAATAGTTGTTTTAATCCTTTATTTTTTTGACAGTTATAGGCAGATCTGTAAGGTAAAACCATTGAAATAAAGCCATTTTTGTTGCACCTGCAATTGTTGCATGAACAACATATTTATATACCATGAAAACAGAATAGGATATGCAGATGTTAATAATAAATCTTTTTTTATTTATATTTAAAAGACTTTAAAACTATTATTAATGATATTACAGTTTTTTATAACTATTTATAGAGAATACATGCTCTTAAAATACTGCAAACATGATTTAGCAGGTATGCCAATTTTTAGAGCTAATTTAAACTCAAATTAAATATTGAAGTGAATTTTACATTGCATCACACTAAAAAACTACTAGAAAACACTCCCGCTGACAACCTTTTAGAAAAAGCCGTCGAAAAATTGAAAATTTTTCGGGCGTGCAAAAAAAATAATTTTTTTTGCAGTTGCAAATCAAAGATTTGCAAACGTTAAAAATCATAGATTTTTAACAGGTTGATCAAAACCTCAAAATATAACAAGGAGCTAAATATGCATCACGCTAAAAAACTACTAGAAAACACTCCCGAAGATATTCCACTCGGAGTATTCATATCCATAATACACAGAACCCGCATAATACATTTAAACAACGAAATGAAAGATTTAGAACTTACTGCAGGTCAGGTACCGTTCCTCATTCATTTATCACACAAAGAAGGCATAACACAGGACGATCTCGCAGTTCATTTACACATCGACAAGGGAACAGTTGCCCGCGCTTTAAAAAAGCTGGAAGACAATGGATTTATATACCGCGAGATAAATCCGCAAAACCGTCGGAAATATCTTCTTTTTTTAACTGAAAAGGGAAGACAAATAGTACCTAAAATTCATCAAATTGATAATGAATGGGAAAAATCAGTCTGCTTCGACTTATCAGATACAGAATACTCCCACCTAATTAAGACATTACAAACACTGGCTACAAAAAGCCTTGAAAAAGTACATAAAAATGGTGAAAAATAAAAATGAACTTAGATAAATCTCAAAAAGATGATAACATAAATAAACGTATCTCTTTAATTACTGGAAATCCAAAAAAAGCAATCCGCAGCCTGGCCATGCCAATGATAATATCCATGTTACTTATGATGGCATATAACCTGGCCGACAGTATATGGGTTGCAGGGCTTGGCTCAAATGCACTTGCTGCATTAGGTTTCATTACACCCGTGTTCATGATCATTGTAGGTATAGGCAATGGTCTGGGGGCAGGTGCAACATCATTAATTGCAAGATGCATAGGTGCAGAGAATAAAAAAGGTGCTGACAATGCGGCCATACACTCTTTAATCATGACACTCATAGTTGCCGCTGTTTTAACCATAGCCATACTGATCTCTCTTCCAGAGATTCTTACAGTTATGGGGGCTGGTGAATCCCTTAGCCTTGCAGTCCAGTACGGGCAAATAGTATTTGGAGGGCTAATATTTTTAATCCTTTCAAGTGTTGCTTCAGGTATCCTGAGGGCTGAAGGAGATGTTAAAAGAGCAACATATGCAATGGCTGCAACCGCAATCCTGAATATAATTTTAGATCCAATATTCATTTACTCCCGTGGAATGGGAGTTGCAGGGGCTGCATGGGCAACAGTAATATCTTCGAGTGTCTCATCGGCGCTAATAATTTACTGGCTTGTCCTGAAACGCGACACTTATGTATCTTTGTCCATGGAGGACTTCAAAACAAATTTCAGAGTCATAAAAGATATTTTAGGGGTTGGAATGCCTGCAAGTGCTGAGTTCCTTATAATGTCCATTCTCGGTATAATTTTAAACATTATACTAGTCACAACTGGAGGAACAGATGCAGTCGCAGTGTACACTGCAGGCTGGAGAGTAGTGAACATTGCTATGATACCCGCCATAGGAATAGGTACTGCAGCAATAACAGTTGCCGGTGCTGCATATGGAGCTAAAAAATATGGAAATGTTTCTACTGCACTTAATTACTCTGTAAAATTAGGTATTTCCATTGCAGCAGTTACCAGCATAATTACATATGTATTTGCACCAAATATTTCAGGTATTTTCGCATATTCATCCCAGAGTGCATTCCTTGCGCCATCAATAGCCTCTTTCCTGCAGGTAATGTGTCTGTTCTACATCATAGTCCCTCTCGGGATTACCGCAAGCTCAATATTCCAGGCCATGGGAAAAGGGACAACTTCATTAATCCTGACCATAATTAGAGAAGTCGCATTTATTTCTGTATTTGCGTACTTATTCGCTTTCGTCCTTGGTATTGGATCGCAGGGCGTATGGTGGGGAATTGTAGTTGGAGGAGCATGCGGATGTATACTGGCTTACATATGGGCACACACATATGTAAACAGGCTTAAAAGGAACTACAACGGGGAAAAATCCACAGATAGAAGATTTAAACTGGAAACCAAAACAAAAACACCTCGAGTTCCTCAAAAGGAGTAATTAATCCTTTCTTTTTTAATTTTTTGAAAATACCCATTAAATCATTCAATTTCTAAATTTTTTTATTTTCATCCAGCATATCGATGCAGTTATTTTGGTATAAATAACAATTAGAACATATTAACTACTTCGTTTACCCTCTAAAATAATTTAAAATAAAAGGACTATTTTTAGCTGGCATCTATTTTTATCAAATTTTTATATCTTCTTTTAAGTTAGAAATCAATTTTCTAACTCCAATATACTCCTAAAAATTGATAATTCATTTTTTATACTATAATAATGTATTAATATTATTTAATAATATATTAATTAGTGAAAAGAGTAATTTTTATCCAGCCAGTATTTTCCAGCAGTATAAAGTGGTATTATGAGAATAAAAAAGGAACTATATATAATTTTTACATTTTTAATATCATTATCTCTAGTTTTTGGAAGCATATCCCATAATTTTGGGGAATTATCAAATATACATCCCGAAACATGGAATAAAAGCTGCAATAACAGTACAGGACAAGGAAATTTCACATTAGAACCAAATAACTCAACTAACCAGAGCATAACTCCAATTAACCAGACTATAATAAATGATACCTCACCAAAAAATCAAAGTATCGATGATATACTCTTTGACAGCATATCATTAAATCTATTTAAAGCAGGACTAAATCCAGACGTTATAGATGAAGCTGCTGGAGATTCAACAGGCATAAATAGAACTTTAAATCAAACTGGAGAATTACCTCCAATTAAAGTGAAGGTATCACTTGCAAAATGCCTTAAACCAACATCCACTGCCCAGTCAAATGATCCCCATATCAAGGCCCTGGCAGCAAAAATAACACAAGGTGCGACCACCAAATATGAAAAGGCGGTTCGGATATTTAACTGGGTAAGAGACAACCTGGACTATTCCTTTTATTATAATACAAAATATGGTGCTGTAAAAACCCTTAAAAATAAAGAAGGAAATTGTGTTGACCTTTCTCATCTTTTGGTGGCTCTTTCAAGGGCAGCAGGGATTCCTGCACGCTATGTCCATGTCACTGCAGAATTTGCAAGCGGCCGTGTCTGCGGACATGTTTTTGTCCAGGCCTACATCAAGGGTAAATGGTACAATATGGATGCAAGCAACAATATAAATGAGTTTAATGTTATCAATAATTGGTATAAAGTTACAGCGGCAATAAAAGGCATTTATACAAAACTGCCTTTTTAAAAGTGTGTTTTTGATCAAATTTTAAAAATCTATGATTTTTGAGGATTTTGAGGGTTTGAATGGAGTTTATACAATATTGCATTTAAAGTGTTTGACACCTTTAACAGCCCATTATATAAATTCAACCTAATATGTTCCATTTTCATTGTACGGTTTTAAAGCCCTTAGATATTCTTTAAATATTTTATCCCTAAGGTGGTACTTACCCCTCTCCTTTTTTATTATGAGATTTTTGTCCAGCATTGTTTTTAACCAGAATGAAGGTTCAGATTTTAAATTTAAGCCTTTTTTAATTTCTTTGTAGGATAAAACTTCTTTATCACTTTCTGCCATTAATCCAAGGATCTTTCTCTCTTCAGGGGTTGCCTTTTCATACATTCCCCTAAACTCTCTTTGGGCCAGCAGATTCAATGACCTTTTAAAAGAGACTTTGAATTCGCTAGTTTTAACTCTGCCATTTACAGCACCCATAAAACAGTTGTATGCTATAACCTGCATGTAATAGGGAATTCCTTCAGACAATTCATAAATTAAATCTATAACGCTTTCATCGAATTCTATGCCTTCATTTTCTGCAGGTATAACAATAGCCTCCTTTAATTCTTCTTTAGACAAATGCTTGAGTTCATACGGCTCGAATATCCTTACAGCAGAATCCAGGTGATCCTGTATCTGTGAAAATATATCATGAGCCCCTGTTGCAACGAACATTATGTTCATACCTTTAAGGTTGAGTTCCACCAGTGCATTCTGCAGTATACTTAAAACTTTGCTCGTACCATTGTCTGAAATTATTCTCTGGAGATCATCGAATAGGAGAATTAATACAGGATTTTCTCCTTTTAATTCAAGGTAAATTGTCTTCAAAATTTTTTCAAGGGCTACAGAAGGACTTGTAGCTGGTATCTCCCTTGAAACTGTAAATCCTCCCGCAAGGGGAATGTTAACTCCAAGTGAAGTGATACTATCCCAAAAGCGCCCCTCACTGATTTTAAGTGCATCAGCACACTTATCAATAATCAAAGTGTAAATATCATTAAAATCCCCTTCAACAAGAGGAACACGCACCGTATATACTCCCTCCACGTTATTTAACCGTTCTTCAAACTTGATTAATAAACAGGTTTTTCCAATACCTTTAGGGCCGTAAATAAGAATATGTCCTGCAGCTCCAGCCCTCGTAGATTCATAAATTTCCCTTAACTCATTAAGTTCATCCTTTCTACCTGTGAAATAAGAAGGGAAAATACCTGTTCTCTTTCTAAATGGATTCATACCGTTCACCATATCTTCCAAATGTAAAAATTCATAGAAATAACCTATGATCCCTATGTTTTCTATGTTCACAAAATCTTCGATTTTGTGACAGTAAAAAATTGGAAATTTTTTACATGTTTGTGAAATTTTCAATTTCACAACCGTAAAAATTCTGCGAATTTTTACATGTTTGAAAATCGTAGATTTTCAACCGTGAAAAAATCAAAGATTTTTGAGAGCTTTGCAACCGCGAACCTATAGTCTCCCAAAATCTTCAATTTCCAAACTAATTTACTAAATTTTCATGTTCCAATACCTAAAATCATTGAATTATTCTTCATATCTCCGGGCTAGAAAAAATAAAGCCATATGTAACCATTTTATAATATTAGAATCACTACAATACTTTCTAACTGGCATCGACCAGTGTTTTTTACATCAAACAACCCTCAAATTAACCCTTTAGAAATAAAACATATAGTTAGCCATATTTTCAGTTTCAAAAGGTCAGCAGCATAATATATCCTTATATTTAAAAGGTTAAGTGATTTAAGCAAGAGCATGTGAAAAGTAATAATCATTTACTGTCTAATAAATCAAAAAATAAAATAAAAAAAATAAGTTTCAGATTAAGTTATGGTTGAAACAATGTTTTTTACGGCCTTATCTATATGCTGCCGAAACCTTGACTGTTTACTTGAATCCCAGCCAGTATAAGCCCATGCCAGCACATAATAATATTTATCATTTTTAGAGAAGAAATAATAATCCTGAATATCCCCAGAATTACCATCAGTGGTCCAGAATGTCTCAACATTTATTCCATCCATTGTCTTGTTGTGTGTTTTCACCATAAAGGTTGTATTATCGATATGCAATGCCTGATCATGCTTAGCATCAAATTTCTGCTTGCTCATCTCCATTACCCGAATACGTGGATCACCATCCATCCAGATCACGGTACCCTCTCCAGGCATCCAGTGCAATTCCCACCCCTCAGGTATTGAAAAGTTAATATTATTTCCCGATTGTTTTTCCTGCTGTGTGTTACTGGTACAGCCAAAGGTAGATGTCACTACCAGAAGAATTCCTAAAACTAGAGCCCATTTTTTCATTTAACTCAAATTATATTATATTAATACCAAAATATATTATTTATGATATTAAAAAAATTAGATTTATGCAGTAACCATCTTTTCATATAATTACTCAAAAACAGGATTAAAAAAAGCATTAAATTTATTTAAATGAGCAAAATGAAGTCAAATTCAACTAATATGATTTAAAAATCGTAAAATAAAAAAAATAGTATTTAAAACACTATTTAAATTTAAAACTTTTGAGCCAAAAAGTTCCATTAATGATTTCAATATATGACATTAACTTTTCTTTTTATCCAGAGGATTCCCATTTTTAAGCAGAGCCAATGTAATTTCTTCAAATTCATCTAATAAACCTGGAGCTTCCTCTTTAAAACGATTAGAATGTGGGAGAGAAGATAATTCAGCCCCACTTGAGGCATAAGTGCTGTTAAACTCCCTATCCATAGTATCCAAATCTACCAATTTAGAGTAAATAGATTTAAGAGATTCTAAACAATTATTAAATGTGGAAACATCCACAATTTCCTTATCTTTAAATGTTATTGTAAGCAGAGAAGCATGTTTTCTCCACATGAAGTCATCCAGACATGGCATTGGCATTTTAATCAATCTTTTGGCAATGTCAATCTTTGACTCATCAATATTTTCTTCACTTTCATCAGATTTATTTAATTTATACCAGAATTCCTTAAGTGATTCCAGATTCCTTTCATTTTCAAGTAGTATTAAAGTACGGGTAGAATTAATTTTTCTTTTTCTAGCTTTTTTAGCCTTACGCCAGTCGCTTAACTCTCTGGAACCTAAACCCATAAAAACACCCACAATTGTTGTTATTATGGGAGTATAACTCATAATTTCAAACGTAAAAATCAACTCCAAATTTTTTAGTAAAAAAATAAAGCTAACACTTTATTTTTCAGCAATGCTGGACAAAATTTTTATTCAAATGACACGTTGCTCAGCTTAAATATTATAAATGCTTTATTTCAATCAGTATTAATTTAAAATGATTGATAAATTTAAATTAACATACAAATAAACAGATTTAATGTCATCTAAAATTATTAGTATTATATTCACTGCTTATTTTTAATTTCAAAATCAGTTCACTTCCACCACACAACATGTTATTACAACATAGATCAATAGTAGTATTTAAGTCTTACTACTTGAAATAATAAAATTAATACATATCCAATTTAACTTATTTAACTGATCACAAAAGTTATCCCGCCGAAAATTGCAGTATCTAAAAAAGAGTTAAAATAAATGGTAAACCTAAAAAAAGTGCCAGTGAAAGAACAATAATTGATATAACCGTTTTAAAACGTCTCTTTTTTTCCCCAGGATCATCCATTTCCCTTAATTCTCTATAAAGCAAAATAAAAGCGAAAAGAACAACTGTAACAAGGGAAAATGCCCAGCTGACATCCAGTATGTCCCCAAGATATGCATAATTTGGTTCTGCTGCTTGTTTAATATCACTAAGCACAAATACAACTGTAAACCCAACCGATACCATATTGGCCAGTAAAAAATATAATAAATTTCTGCTGTATTTATCATGGAATTTAACAAGCATTCTGGCAAATAAGGCATAAAATGTCAATGTTAATCCTGCCAAAGTTAATACAATATCTGGATTTAAATTGTACATAATCCCATCTGTAGCCTTGATTAAAGCTATAACTAACCATAAATATAAATTAATACGAAATATAAATTATTCAGACTTTTCAGTGTCTTTCTGCCTTAGCTTTAGTTTTATACATATTTAGCTGTATTTTAACCTGTTCAAGCTCAATTTCCCTTTTCTTTAGCTCCCTTTTAAGCAGGAAATTTTTTATCCACAGGTATACTGCCAGTACGAGGAGTATAAAGATAATGATCAATAGGATAGATATTGTGATTCCTGCTGCAAATGCCTGCCAGAAGAGCGAAAAACTATACACAATATAAAATATGGCAGCTAAAATTCCAATTACTAAAACAATGATTCCTGCAATCTTCAAAGTTTTCAAATGTTCATTATACATAAAATCACAGCATTTATGTTATAATTAACTGATAACAGAGTTAGTTTTAATTCCCAATACACTGCTTTTACATCAGACATTAAAACTTTCTAAAACCTTTTTTAAAAGGTCATTTTACTGGTTTTAATTAGGGAAATTCACATTATATTTATTAATTCTGCATCCTACTCAAATATTAACTATATTATACTATTGTAGTTTAAGACCTAAAATTATTACGGAAGTACACTAAGTATATCTCCAGCAATAGATCTTAGTGCTAAATCATACTACCCCCATTCAAGAATATATACAAACTACGTGATTTGCCTTTTACAGATATAATTTATTTTCAGCTTAAATTTAGAAATTTGAATTATGGTATACTTGCAACACAATTCAATAAATCTTAGAAACTACATGCATAGAATATAAACATATCTGTGCATTTAATCTCTTGCACATATCAAAAATTAATTTAATGGAGAAATATAAACCTGATTTTGATACACAGTATCATACTAGGGAGAAAAACTAAACATTACCTCTTCATTCGCTCCCTATTGCTTTTTGTAATATAAAAATGTGTCAGTACATATAATGATGATTTTTATCGAATAAAAATAAATTAAATCCTATTTTATCAATTTAAAGCGGATTTTATGGAAAATATCATGCAGGTATGTATTTGTTTACATGACCTACAATTACATCTATGAACGTAATGATATGTGCATATCAAAATAAATTTATGTAGAAAGTACAAATTTAATTTTGGCATTACGACACTGAGCGGGAATTGATATCAATTTTACCTCCATTCCCCTCATAATACTACTTTTTAATCCATCACTGATTATTCCCTGATTTATTTAATATAAATTGGAGTATAGGGAGTTCCATTCCAATAAACTTTTAATCATGCTGAATTACCAATATTGCTCATGTCTACAACATGTGCATGAAATGCTTCATGTTAAATTGTAATAGGAATTAAATGTGTAGTTTATATTTTTCCTGAAAATATTACATTAGAGACATGAGCATTAAACATAATTGGAGCTTATCTTTAACCGAATAGATACAGAATATCCACTTTTACCATCTCTGATTTTTCGATCTCAATAAGTAAATGGAAATTCTTCCCTAACTCCCAACACTTTTTCGATGACTTAACCAGTTATATTAAAACCACCACTTCGAATTATACCTATTAACTGTGCCATTTTACTTAGCATTGTATTGACATCGGTTAAAAGCTTGTCTAATGGTTGTCCAGTTGCATTTGTCTGTGTTAAATTAGTGGTGTCATTTAAAACTGGGGCCAGTAACTGTCCAATTATATCCCTTATGGTTGAACGATTTAAAGTCTGGTTTGTGGACTGATTAGTCACTGTTAAATTTGTACAGTTAAAAGTCTGATTTGATATTGGTCCTGTTATATTCAGTGTACAATTGGTCTCATTCCTTGGAGTTGCATTAGTGCAGTTTGGCGTTGCATTTATTTGAGGTATTATATAGCTGGTTGAGACCTGGCTTTTACTCTGATTTTGTTGCTCATTTGCTGTTACAGCTATACTGAAAACTGCAAATACAATAAGGAGCATTGAAATTGTCAGTATCAGTCGTTTTCTAATATTTTTCACCCCCCATTACATCAGTGAGTGTTAGAAAATATTTAACAATTCAAATAAGCATTTTAAACCATTACACAGAATTTAACATCTTAAAAAAACAGATTAAGATGCATATATCCATTTAAACTACACGATGATTTTAAATGCACTTATTATGTAATTGAATAACATTATTTTCTAACAATGTTATTATGTTATTACTTACTATATTAATATTATTATGAATACAAAAAAAGGATTTACTATCCAAATTTACAAACATATGCCTGGAAAAACTAATGAAAATAAAAAGTTAAAATATACTCCACTTACATATAAATTAAAAAACCGGTTTAGATGTTTTTAATAAATCAGTTAAGCTAAAAACATGTGAATACTAACAAAAATAAATGGCATTTTATCCTAAATCATACGGTGCCCAAAAAACTAATTTGAAAAAGCAGTTCAATATTTACATCTTTTTGGCAGATAATGGTAGATCTGCCCATAAATTTCTAGCTTATCTCCAGAAAGTAGTGAAACAGCTCCATGACCACTGCAAATTAAACAATTTTTATTTTTAATTGATAATTCTTCATTTAGTTTAGAAATAATCTTTAAAAGGGCTTTTCGTTCCGCTTTGGCCAGCCCCCTATCCACATTTACAGAAGTCATTAAATTTTTTGCAAGGAGGTTGTACTTCTTTCTATCTTCACTTAAACTATCAAAGTTAATTAAAGAATCTCCTGTAAAAATAATTCCTTCATCTGGACATGCTAAAAAAATCTGCCCATAAAGATGCCCACCTAAGCTTTCCAGTACTTCAAATTCCATATTTCCAACTTCAAAAGTGTTAACAACCGGAAAAGAACCCCTCATTTTAATTATATTTTCAGAAAAAATATTCAAATCTGTCGGAGAGTTAAATCTTGAAAACAGGTTAATTAATTTAGTATATACCTCTTCAAGGACACACCCTTCCACATTGGATCCGTAAGCCCTGTTAGCCTTCTCAATGATGTCCAATGTGCCCCTATGCAGGAATGATTTAACCCCATAAAAGCCTCCTGCACCGCAGTGGTCTGCATCTGCATGGGTCATATAGATACCTTTAAGATTTTTGAGTTCAATCCCACAGTGCTGGAATAATTTTAAAAAGTCATGGTAATAAATCCCATAACCTGAATCTACCATTACCACCTCTTCTGGAGCATTGATAACAAATATATTCCCCCCACATGGCGGCTGGAAGCAGTACAGCTGCGTATCCTGATTTAAATCTATCTTTTGAATATCGGCGTAGAAGCCGTCACCAGAAGTATCCTTTAATGTGTTTCCAGTAAGCAGAATACTTTCAAATACACGTTTAGGGTCTTCACCAAGGCGCGTGAGCTCCTGAACAATATGGTTAACGTCACCCAGCAGTTTAATTAAAAAATCGTCCTCAGTATTTCCAATTATCTCCCTTAACTTCTGGGCAAAAAATATGTAAAACACAGTATCGTCCAGTTTTTCACCTTTAGTATCATATTCAACGATTTCTAAGAGGTAACGCGACTTTAAATTATCCAGAAGGGCATCCACACTCGAAATTTTATCCAGAGTCAATGCAACCGTTAACTTATCGTGCCTGTTGCTTTTATCATCGAAGTCCAGAAATCCGATATTTGCACCTGCAGAAGTTATGCAATTTAAAAATTCAAATAAAGCTCCAGGAGAATGTGGAAGTGAGATATTAAACTTTAAATAATTTGCAGGTTTAAGTGTAGTTTGCAGATAGCCAATTTCGTCAAGTTTATCCATTATTTTCCTATATGATGACTCATCCGCAGTAATTTCAAAAAATACTGTGTTTGGATCAATTTTTCTATTGTAGTGAATCCTGTGGATGTTGCCGTTATAGTCCTTTGCTATCTCTGCGGCTTTATGTAAAGCACCTGGTTCGTTAGGCATTCTTGCTATAAAAGAAAATTTTTTCATTTCCATCACTATTGACCTATTCTATCTTTTAATTATCTTATTAAACTTCCAATACATTAAAATTATTCGTCTCTACAAGCTATTATTAATTTCATATCCTTTAGATCTGATTTTAAATGGGATTTCACGGTATATACCTTGAAGATCTCCGCGCAGGCTTTCTAAAGACTTAGGATCTGGGGAAAATAAAAGTACTCCCCCTCCACCTCCTGCACCTAACGGAAAAGCAGTACAGTTATGTGATTCAGCACGCTCCAGCAAATCCATGGAACCTGCCATATAATCTCTGCAGAGCTTTGTTCGTATTTCACGGTATTTTACCATGGAATCTAACACATGGCCCCATTTTTGCAGTCTCAAGCCTTCACGAAACCTGTAGGCCACTTCCATTTTTTTAAAGTGATGTTTATACCCATCTTCAGCCCGCAGGGCATTTCTCCATACAATGTTAACTTCAGTACTCAGTCGAGGGTGTCCCGAATGGAAAATAGCCATCCTTTCTTCTAACTTAGAATAGTCATGAGGAGTTATCAATTCAAACCGCATTGAAGAGCCGTATCCGGTGCCAGGGCGTCCAGGTATGCCCCATGGAAACCAGACATAATCAGTGACTCCCCCAAAAAGAACATTTGACTGCTCCTGAGTTCCAGTAAGACTTACTCCAAAATCCTGTTCAATACGGGAAGCCATAGCAATCAGCTGGATCTTACTAAAAGGCCGTCCTGCCAGCTCATTTGCAAGTATGCAAACACCTGTAGCTGCAGCAGATGATCCCCCAAGCCCTGAAGAATGCAGGCCTTCTTTTAAATTTTTCAAAACAAACATAACGCCTGAAAGATCGAATATTTCCAGTATTTTAAGCAGCCAGTTCTCTTTTACTGGAATAACCTCCCCATGTGATGCTGAAACTTCTGTTTTATATTCAACAGACTTAATGCCTATACGACCAGGATCAAATGGATGGGCCTCAACCCTTGTTCCAGTATCTATAGTTATACCCACAGTTCTTGGAAGGCTGCATGTCCATTTCACTGCGGGGTCATCCTGTTCAGGTATACTCGGTAGTTTCCAGAATGCCTGTTGAAATTCGCTTAAATCTAAACTGGATCCCGGACCATCAATTCTATGATAAGCAATAACTTCTGGCATAGCCTTCTTTTTCTCTGCTTCTTTTAGGGAATCATGGAGCTGAACAGTCATTAAAATCATCTCTTGCTTTTTTAAAGCATTTCCTTACATAAATATCCTTACTACTCTATAATTTTGCAGTTAAATATAATTAAATACATTGATTATAACAAGTATCCAGATAGGGAATTAACCCCCGTTTACATTTTTTAAAAAATAAGGGCATTTCAATTAATTATATAAAGCACAGGCCCAGTTACATTGCCATAAAAACAAATTATCTCAAGAAATTTAAGGATATATAAAACAATTTTGTGCTATTACCCTGTTTTTAGATTACAGCTGAGATATATTCCAATATGAATTTTACAAAAGAGTTTATTAAATTACCTCACATAATACTAAACAGAATACGTTTAACTGAATATTTTTCACTAACCCGGCAAAATCCAAAAAAATACTGCATATGATAAGATCATTGGGTAAGTGGTATAAATGCAAAAAACTCTTTTAATTTATGAAAGCAAATACGGGACTACAGAAAAAATAGCCAGATACCTGCAAATGGTACTGGGACCTGCTAAATACTGCAGGACAGGAGAATTTGAAGATTTATACAAAGATTTTGACTTTGTAGTTATAGGTTCTCCAGTATACAGCGGAAAACTGGAACCCCACATATACCAGTTTGTTGAAAATAACCTGGACTGGCTTAAAGAGAAACCAGTAGCCCTGTTTTGCACATGCCTGAATCCATCAGACGGGAATGAAAATCTAAATGACCTTGCAAAAACAATAGGTAACGTTGTTGATAAAAATGTCTTAGGGGGCGTATTAAAACAGGGTACATTGAATGAAGAAGATAAAAAAGCACTCCGATTGTTCAGCGAAAAAATAGGGTTTAAAATAGAAAATATTAACAGTTTTAACCTGGAGGAAGTTCTAAAATATGCCCTTGAACTTAAATTAATTAAAGATGACCTGATGCCTAAAGCGCCATCACCTAAAATCAAAAAGAAAGTAGAAAAGTTCTTAACAACCCATAATACCTGTACACTTTCCACTTCCTACAAAAACAGAGTAAGGTCAACACCAATAGAATACCTCTACAGCAACGGATTTATGTACTTTTTAAGTGAAGGGGGAGAAAAATTTTCCAATATCCCACTTAACAAAAATGTCTCCGTAGCAGTTTATGACGACTATACCTGCATGAACAGCCTTGCAGGCATGCAGATAACCGGTTCTGCACATATCATTCCAGATGATACAGATGAATATTATGATGTAATTAAAATGAAAGGTTTAAACGAGGATTTTATAAAAAATCTGCCGGTTAACATGAACATAATTAAAATAAAAATTAATAAGATCGAATTTTTATATTCAAAATTTAAAGAAATGGGCTTTGAGCCAAAACAGATCTATTTTTTTCCTAAACATCTTTAAGGAATTTTAAAATTAATTCCAGCAGAAACTGTAAATTTTCAGGTATAAGAACATTATGCCCCGTATTTTCAAGTATTATGAGTTTTGATCCATCTATAATTCTATGGACCTGCCTTGCTAGTTCATCTGGAATTAAAACATCTTCTTTTCCAGAAATTATTAAAGCTGGTTTTGAGATCACCGATATTTTGTCTTTAACATCAAATTCCATGCACGCATCAATGGTGTTGATCAACGATTCTACAGACTCTGTTTTAATTTTTTCTTCCCTAACCTGTTCAAGTTCTGCCCTATTCTCATTAATTAATTCAGGAGTTAAAACTAAAGGCAGTATCTCGTCAAAAAATGCCGCAAATCCCCCTTCAACCAGAGACTCCCTGAGCTTCAGGAAAGTTTCATTCAATTTAAGATCAACAAAGCTGAAACTGGACATCAACACTATTGATGAAACCATTTCGGGGTAATTAACTGCCAAATCCTGGACTACAGCCCCTCCCAAAGAAAAGCCTATGAAATGGGCCTTTTTTATGCTTAACTCATTAAGAAGAAAATATATATCCCTGCTGAACTGTTCAATGGAATAATGGCCCTTTGGTTTGCCTGAACTACCATGTCCCCTAAGATCTAAAGATACTGTCCTGTAATTTCTTGATAGTTGGGGAATTAAAGGGGCCCACAACCTCAAATCATCAGATAAGCCATGAATTAAAATTAAAGGGAATCCTTCACCCTTTTCAATGTAGTTAAGTTTAATACCGCTGATTTCTGGCATCAAATATCCTCCCGCTCCAATTAGTTTTATGTGCTTACAAACCATTTCTATTTATTTTAAAAAGATTTTATAAATAAAATTAGATGATAAAAATGTTATATTAATACAAAATACATAAATATTTCCAACACGTATAGAACTATTTAATACTAAATACATTCAAATAAGGTTAATACTAAAATATAACAAACTAAATTTAGGACTTGTCGCTTATGAGTCTTTTTTTAAAGTTGAATTAATCATAAAAGTTCACTTGATGTCTTTTTACATATAATTCTGGATGTATGAAAATATTTATGAATATAATCCAGTACATACGCTTCAAAATTCAAAAATAGTTTATTGAAGATATATATACTTTAATTTGAGTTGTACAACACAACAGAGAGGGAAATAACAGCCACGTTACCCCTGTCCCTCTCTGATTATTACTGGACTTCCACCAAATTTAGGTAAAAGTTTAATTATACATTACCAATTCATAATCAACTCCATGATCTGTCACATTAACTAAAATATAGTGGTAAAAATAGTTTTCAGTACTATTAACACCATTAGGAGGCTTACTTAGAGGAGATCCTGCACCTCCCGTTGTTATAAATGCCGTTTTGCCCCACACTCCATGGAAATAGCCGTGGATATGTGATGTGAAAAGTATGGTGACGTTGTACTCGTCAAAAAGATTATTGATGGTTTTTTCAGTGGTCGAGTTGCCTAAACTGAGACCTTTACCCGTAGAATTATACCGAGGGTCATACAGAGGAATATGCATAAATATAAATCGGTATTTGCAATTCTGGCTCCATCTAAGCTCGTTTTTCAGCCAGTTCATCTGAGTGTTGTTAACATCTGAGTTTGCATCATCCAGGACTATGAAGTAGCTGTTTTTTTCTGAAAATGAATAGTAAGGGTTTCCAAACACGTTAATATAATTAGACCCGCTGCCGCTTCCAGAAAGATCATGTTGCCAATATTAGTAAGTAAAGGTGCTTTTAACTGTTTTGCACCTTTAATTATAATTAATGCCTCTTCCTTTTCTAATTCCAAAAATAAACCATAGTCTGCATCTTCTCGATCCCCTTGAGATCTTGTAAGCAAATCAAAAAGTTCCTTTTTTAAACGGGCCTTAATATTAGTAAAACAAAAAGAGATTAAAATGCCCGCTGTTTTAGGTAAAACAAAAGACTAAAAAATTTTTAAAATAGAAATTTAACCAGATTTACTAAATTTCTGGTCCACATCATAAGAAGAGGAAGATTCAGGGTTTAAAGGGACCCTGTAACCACATGCCCTGCAAACCATGTAATCATCCTGAGGTAACATTACCATATCACATTCTGGACAGAACTTCATAGAGATACATTCTCAATTTTTTGTATATAAAGATTTACAAAATCAACCAGATCAATACACTATTTTGAAAATATAAGTATATTCACGACCTTTTCATTCTTTTTAAATTCATTAAGAGGCTCAATAATCTGTTTAAAGCCTTCATCCCCAAATAATTTCTTTATAAAGATTATCAAATATTTATTCCCTGCTTCAGCGGCTTCTTTAAGCTTGAATATATCAAATTCAATCTCACGAATGACACTAATATCTCCACTTGTTATATACTTAAATTCAAAAGCAAAATCTATGTAAATATCTCTAATATCAAAATTTAATAGGTCATCCAAGCGGCTTAATTCATTTTTATACTTATTGTAAAACTCTTCTTTAAAGACAGCTAAAGCATATTTTTCCTTGATGCCTTTTTTAATTTCAGGTTCAAAGCAATGCGTACCTGAGATATATTTCTCACCAGAAGCATTTTTCCTAATAAATCTCTTCCTAGTTGGATATTCAGAGTGAATCAAATTTTTAAACTCAGGATACAGCTTACAAAAGAATCTGTGGCGAAAATCATATTCATTAAAAAATTCATCTGAATTTTCCCGGAATTCATCAGCCAGGTCATTAACGGCCATTTCAACAATCCCTTCCAAACCCATATTTGACCCCCCTAAACCATTTTCAAAATAAAATACAACCGATTATTATTTATAATTTAAATCTTATTATAATTAGCGTTTATATTCCCAATTAATCTATCTGCAAATGACCGGATCAAATCACAGCAGGCCAACTTATTTTTCCAGCTTTCAGGAATCCCACTTTCTCCATAATAAGCACCTGCAATCTGGCCGTAGACTGCACCTGTTGTATCAGCATCGTCCCCTAAATTAACAGCCGTTAAAGCGCCTTCTTCAAAGTTACTGCTGTTATAGAAAGCCCATAATGCTGCTTCTAAGGATTTTACCACATAGCCGATTCCCAAGATTTCAGGGGGATTTTTATGCTTGAACGATCCGCATGCAATTTCATCAATTTCTGGAGCCAATTCATGTGCATCCCAGAAGCCAGAAACTGGGCAGTACCTGCAAGAGAGTATTTGCTCCTTTTTGTGACCTATCATTGCACCAATAATTATCCCTGCCATATATCTGCAGGCATCTACAGTTAAGATATGACCATGTGTTGTCCTTGAACTTTCCCCTGCATTAATAACTGCATATTCTGGACTTGAAAAATAGAAAATCGGAACTGGGGCTAAGCGCATTATAGAGCCGTTTCCAGCAGATCTTTCGTAGGTTGGACCACAGTAAGGTTCATATATCTCTTCAAATTTATGCAAAGCTTCTCTTGTGGTGTTTCCAATATCAAAACACCTGCCGTTGACGCTTAAATGCCCTTCACGGTACCATCTCGTGTACCTTTCAAGTTGATCCACCATGTCAAGTTCCTGCTTTTCGATCAAGCTTTCCGCCAGGCATAAAGCCATGCTGGTGTCGTCTGTCCATTCTCCAGGCTTTAAGTTGAATGAACCGCCACCGATCATATCTTCGACTGGTTCAAATGTTCCGGGAGATTTGAATTCCAGCGGCACGCCAAGTGCGTCACCTACAGCAAGGCCTATGAGAGACCCTCTGGCACGGTCGATGATTTGTTTATTCATATAAATCTACTTTAATTTTAAGGCCCATAAATCACTTTTGAATCAGTGTTTAAACAAAGTAAAAAAAGTAACCATGACATTTTAATTTCAAAGATTCGACAAAATCGAGTTACATTACTCTAAAAACAAATTATAAATTTCGCATGCCCTGAAAACAAATTTTCGATGGCAATATATTACTAACCACAAAACAAATAATATTATTTTATATATTTCATGATAATAAAATTTGATAATTTGTATCTGTAAAATTTTTGTTAAAAATCAGAATCTAAAAAAATAGTATAGTTTCTTGTTTTAATATTCATCATATTGTCGCGAGTGAACTTTTACAGTTACTCTCGTAAAATTATTAACTCAAACTAAAAATAGTATTAAAACTGTGTTAAAATCAAATTAAAAAAATAAACCAAAATGTAAGTATGAGAGTGGCCGGCAACGTTTTAAGCTTCCCATAAAAGACATTATAGTACCACTCAAAACGCAGGAGGACTTTACTTCTGGGATCGAAACGAGACCAGGTGTAACCCCTCCGCTATGGTCGCCGAACCATAATAATAATATAAAAAACGGACTATTTAAACTTTTCCATGCATACACTTCACCCAAACTGTAAACACCTAACCAGAACAAACAAAAAAATATAACCAATTAGACTAACAAATGCTAATGAAATCACACCAAATGGACGTTGGAAATAGCGGGCTGAACAACTCGGTCCGAAAACCTCGAAGCTTACACCCCTA